>NZ_JBXMTI010000120.1:0-24082 GCF_057083605.1 Candidatus Villigracilis sp.
GATTCAGTGACTTATATTATGGAGTCCAAAGTCTCCAGACTTTGGAAAGGCATTATCCAACATCCAACGTCAGGAGACGTTGGACTCCGATCTATTCATCCGCAATAAAGCGATAACCAATTCCAGGTTCGGTGAGAATAAATTGCGGGCGTTCGGGGTCAACTTCCAGTTTCTTGCGAAGCTGGCGCATATAGACACGCAGGTATTCGGTGTGATTGGCATCGGCAGGATCCCAAACATTCGTGAGAATGCTTTGGTGTGTGAGCACGCGTCCGTGATTGGATGCGAGATAAGAAAGCAATTTATATTCTGTGGCAGTTAACTTAATTTCCTCATCGCCGCGTTTGACGATGTGCCATGCCAGGTCAATTGTGAGCGAGCCAGCATGGATGACCTTGCTCGGCGTCCCCTGCCTGCTTGTGGAATGACGTAACGCCACACGCACGCGCGCCAACAACTCTTCGATGCCAAATGGTTTCGTCAGGTAATCATCCGCGCCTTTATCGAGCGCGGCCACTTTATCGCGTTCACTATCGCGCACCGAGAGAATGATGATCGGGCATTGCGTCCACTCACGCAAGCGGGTACAGACTTCAACTCCATCCATATCTGGCAGACCTAAATCAAGGATGATGATATCGGGTTCATTCGTGGCAGCGAGTGTGAGACCCTCCTCGCCGCGACTCGCAGCAGTAACTCGGAATCCCTTTTCAGTAAGAATGGTACGGATCGCACGTTGAATTTGTAATTCATCATCGATCACAAGGATGTGCGGCGCGTTGTTCATTCGGTCTCCGTATCCATTGGAAGTTTGGGAGGCGATGCGCCTTCCCAAATCAACGGTAAAGTGAAATTAAAAGCGAGGCCATCGGGTATATTCTCCGCCCAAATTCTTCCGCCGTGTGCCTCGATGATGCCCTTGCAAATGGAAAGCCCCAATCCCGTACCAGTAACTCGATCTGCGGCAGTGATGCGGAAAAATTTATCGAAGATTTGTTCGAGATGTTCTTGTGGCACTTGCGGCCCCTGGTTACTAACCGTCACATGGATTGACTCGTCCTCCACAAATGCACGCACGCGGATCACGGTTTTCTCTGGCGCATACTTCACGCTATTGCTCACCAAATTCGTAAAGACCTGTTCCATCTGCACATAATCCACGGGTACGAGCGGCAGGCTTTCAGGGACATCCACTTCGAGTTGATGTTCACCCGCCAAATGCTTCATGCGTGCCAGTACGCTCCCAACGATCTCAGGCAAAATATTCCATTCACGCTTTGGCTTGAGCACGCCCGATTCAATGCGCGACATATCCAACAGGTTTCCAACCAGCATGTTCAAATGGTCGGCCTCATCATCAATCGCAGCGATCAATTCGGGGCGCACTGGGGAATCCCAACCAACCTGGTTGCTTCTCAAACTGGAGGCCGCGGCTTTGATGGTTGAAAGCGGCGTCCGCAATTCGTGCGAAACCGAAGACAATATGGCAGACTTCAACTTGTCGCTTTCTTCGAGGACTCGAGCACGGGACTCTGCCTGCGCGAGCCGCGCCCTTTCGAGCGCCAGCGCACCCTGGCTGGCAAAGGTCTGCAACAACCGCTTCTCACTGGACGAAATAGCTGGTGCGGCTCTCCAGAGCCGAATCTCCCCGAGAACTCCGCGAGCCACTTGTATGAGGACAACCCATTCTGGTGAACGAGGCGGCGTGTTCGATTCAGGCAGGCGAAAAACAAAGGGTTGTGGCCCTGAGATATTGAGTTCCACTGCTTCACCCTGCGAGACTTCCTGTACCTGTTTCGCAAGGATTTGTGCAATGGTGTGATCGTCATGCAGGCCTGCCAGCGCAGTGCTGAGTTCGTAAAGCTGTGTAGCTTCGCGTTCACGCGCCGTTGCCGCGGCGAGGCCCGCTTGCGCACGTGCCACCAGTTGACTGATGACAACTGCCACGATCAGAAATACAACCAACACCACAACATCAGTGGGTCTATGGACGGTGAATGTGTAATACGGCTGGATGAAAAAATAATTGAACCCCAGAAACGTGAGCAGCGCGCTGGTAACGCCGGGCCCGAGTCCCCAGTAAGCGGTGATCAAACCGAGTGGAATTAAATACAAAAGCGCAACCAGGGTTGTATCAAGCGTGCCACGCAGGACAAAAAAAATCGCCGTGATGAATGCGATGAATCCAAAAGCAAGAATGTATTGAGAGAAACGCGAGATAAAAGATGAACTTCGCATGATGGAGTTCATTATACCTTTTTGGATATTGAAGATAATTCTGTATATGGTAGAATGGGCATTATCGTTTCTAATTAAACTGTTATAAGGACAAACTACTTGTTAGAACACAGCAATTCATTCTGTCCGATTTCCAATATGCTCCCCACTTAATTCACACAGCGATCAGCCTAGATATATCTGGCTGGTCGCTTTTTTTAATTCCATATCAGAAGAGGAGACAATCATGCACATTATAAATCGTTCAATTTGGGGCAGAGCGCTGACCATTGCGTTGGTCATGATTCTGCTTACCTCCAGTGTTGCCCTGGCAGCCAAGCCCGTTGTTATCAAAACACCGATCAACGGCGAAGTGGTCAGCGGGCTTTACCTTGTCACTGGAACCGGTGCCGGAGCTGCCACCCAGGTATCCATTGATGGAGGCACATGGCAGGCAACCAGCGGAGGTAAGAACTGGTCGTATAGTTGGGATACCACCTTATTTAGCAATGGCCCACACACAGTGTCCGCCCGCTATACCGATGGCTCGGGTACAACCAGTGTGAATGTAACGGTATCCAATAGCAGTGGCCCACGCCCGCCAGTCATCGGTGAGGTTCTGATCAATGAGTTCGTCGCCGCAAATGGCACTGTTCAAACCAGTGAATGGGTGGAACTATACAATACCACGACAGAGACACTAGATATCAGTTCCATGTGGATCGATGATATTAATGCCGGAGGCGGCGCGCCCAAGCAAATTCCGCCCGATACTACCATCAGCGCAGGTGGTTATTATGTGATGACCTTCAGCAGTTTTTTGAACAACACCGGCGATGACGTGCGCTTCTTAGACGATGATGGAAGCACTGTCTACGATGCCTATACTTACGCTTCAGCCACAACCGATATGAGTTGGTGCCGCAAGCCCGACGGCAGTAGTTGGAGCGCAATTGAATGTAGCCCCACTCAGGGCAGCACCAATAATCCGCCCCTGCCTCCCGGCACATGGACACCCGGCACACTCGAAATCCATGTGTTGAATGTCGGTCAGGGTGAGTCGCAACTCATCATTGGCCCAACAGGCAAAACTCTGTTGATCGGCGTCTATGAATCCAATTGGAACACCAATCAGGGTGCAACCTGGGTAGCCAGTGAAATTCGCCGCATCACCGGCAGCAGCCATCTGGATTATGTCATGCCTTCACATTGGCATCTGGATCACATGGGTTATGCCGGCTATGGCGGCATCTGGTCGCTGCTCGAACAACAAGGCATTACCGCAGATGTGTTGATAGACCGCGATGGTGGCGAATGGGTGGACTCGAATACTGATGGCATCTGTGATCCCGATTTGGAAATCGTCTGGCACAATGCCGGAACGATATCCGGTACCGGCCGCAACTGGGTCTGCTGGGTGGACAATCCTGCCACCATTGGCGGAGGCATTCGCCAGTTCGCTCAAATTAATTCCACCACACAAATTGACCTGGGCCTGGCTAGTGGCGTAACGGTCAAAGTAGTACAGGTGGATGCACAAGGTGTGATGCAGGTGGATGGGGTCACGCCTGTGGCAGGTGACCATACAGCGGATGTACTGCCTACTTCCGAAAATGATTATTCGATAACTCTCTGGCTCAACTGGGGCAAATTTGATTTCGTAGCTGGTGGCGACACCGATGGCGAATACGCCACCAGCGAGTTTGGCTATACCTATAACGATGTCGAAACCAATGTTGCCGCTCGCATCGGCCAGGAAGTGGAAGTGATCTGGGTCAACCATCACGGCTCATCACATTCAACCAACGCCAATTATGTGGGCACACTCAACCCGGACGCGGCCATCTTCAGTTCAGGTAGCACCAACAGCTACGGACATCCCGACCAGACCGTGATCGACCGTCTATACAACAACGGCACCATGCGTTATCTGACGCAAATGGGCGACCCCACCCGCAATTACTATGATTCTGTCATCGCAAATGGGAATGTGATGGTTCAAGTCACCGATGGCATCAACTATACAGTCCATGGTGATCCATATGTGGCGACAGACCCCGCTGGCGGACCGGGCAATCCCCGCACACCGGTAGTTGGTGAAGTTTTATTGAATGAGTTCCTGCCTGCGCCGCAAACTCTCTTCACTACGGAATGGGTCGAGCTTTACAACCTAACCGGTGATTATCTAAACATCAGCGGTATGTGGATCGACGATCTGTTGAATGCCGGTGGTGCGCCGAAGCAAATCCCAGCCGATACCATTCTCGCGCCTGGCGCTTATTACTTCATGGAAATGTCCAACTTCCTGAACAATACAGGCGATGACGTTCGCCTGCTGGGCACAGACGGCACCACCCTTTACGACACGTATACGTATGGCAGCACAAGTTACGATCTTTCATATTGCCGCCTTCCAAACGGCGGCACGTGGACGTCCAACTGCACTGCCACCAAGGGTTTGCCTAATCAATAATAGATGTTCTTAACAAAACGAGGGAGGCGCTTGCCTCCCTCGTTTTGTTTATAAAGGGATATATGGTTTTGTCCTCACATCTTGTTCAGGCTTTCAACAATCATCCGCTGGGCCTGTGCGGCCAGCATGAAACGGCTCGGTCTGTGAGCATTATTGAAGATGCCGAGCAGCGGCTGAATGTTTTGACATTCGGTGTGGTATTGGATGTAAATTTCATCAGCTTGGAACGCTGGTCCGCACTCATAGCTATTCACGACCATTGGTTATTGGATCCATCACGGGTGGCATATGAATCATCTGCTCAGGTATGGGCGGTCATGCAAGAGAGACACATCCCCGGCCCGCAACATATCGCCCGTGTCTGGTGGCAGATTTGCCGCGGCGTGCAGGGACGTTATAAAGGTTTATGGCGCGATCTGTTCAAGGCCAACGATGACAACGCCCAGATTTTACAAAGCTATCTCCAAAAAAATCATACAACCTTTCCTGTCCTGGCCGGGCCGATCATCTCCGCTCGTTGGCTGGATCTGGTTCATCGAATAGGCGGTGTAACCCTGCAAGGCTGGGAAGCTCTCACTGTAAAACTTCCAGCCCCTCAAAGAAAGACCGCCCGCTTATTTGGCATGATGGCTGACGAGTTTCATCCCCTGCTTGCCAGTGCGCTGAATGCCTGGCCGCGGTATTGTCGGAAACTATCTATAGAGTCCTGCGGCCTGAACAACTGCCCGGCAAGAAAATCCGATTAACGTAAATAATGGATAAAAAAATAGGCCGTTGTGTCACCCTCCCGAAGGACATCGGGACGATGTGAAGGAGCGCTTTCAGCGACTGAAGGGTCTCGAAAGTAAATCACGAGATGCTTCGCGCCTGAAAAGCGGCGCTCAGCATGACACATTCCCTTATCCATTATTGACGTTGCATTAATAAAAAAAGACTCCCTCGGGTTGGGAGTCTTACGTGCTTTTGCTTTATCTGTCGGGGTGAGAGGATTTGAACCTCCAACCTCACGGACCCGAACTAAGAATAAAAATTTCGGATCGGAGACCACACGGGGAAACCAATTTTGGGAGCCGCGTGGTCAGTGTATTTTAGTAACCGTGAGGTCTACACTGAGCCCAAAGGCTTCTAAAAAATTGGCCCGATAGCTTTAGCCTCGCCTGGATATTTTTCACTGTGCCGTTGGCATTCAAAAATGACCCGAACATCTACCCCATCTCAATGCAGGTTTGTTTTGCGCTGGCGATGTGGGCGCCAGGCATTGCCGCTATCGCCACCACGTTGTTTGTGGAGAAACAGCCGTTCAAGACTCTGCGCTTGAACACGCTCGGTCCCAAACGTTTTTATCTTGCAGCCTAGTTCCTGCCTCCGCTGATGACGCTTGCCACGCTCGGCGTGACCCTGCTGATTCACACGGGCACATTCGACCCAAATCTGACCATGATGCGCGAGGCGTTAGCCAAAGCTCCAGCGGCAATGGGTCTCCCCTCCGTCGAAGTGTTGGTCGCGATTCAACTGGCATTTGCCGTGCTCGTGGCTCCCTTAATCAATGTTCTCTTTACGTTGGGCGAGGAACTCAGCTGGCGCGGATTCCTTTTACCAAAGCTCATGCCCCTTGGTCAATGGAAAGCCATCCTCATCAGCGGCGCGATCTGGGGATTCTGGCACGCGCCCACCACCCTGTTTCACGGCTACAACTTCCCGCAACATCCGTATCTGGGCGTGCTGATAATGATCGTGGGCTGCACTCTGCTTGGCACGATTATCGCGTGGCTGTACCTGAATACACGCAGTCCCTGGGTGGCGGCACTGGCGCACGGAGCCTTCAACGCTGCACCTGGGTTGTCTATCTTTTTCCTGAAGCCTGGCTTCGATACTGCTCTGGGCGCCGCCGCTCTCGGTTTGGCAGGTTGGATTCCAATGACATTGTTCATCGCTTGGCTGGTGTGGATAAAACGATTGCCTGTCCCAGCAATTGAACAACCTGTCGCATCCCAACCACGTGAAAACGATGCCCTCCTCCAATCTTGAATCCATCTGGGAACAATAATGCAGTCGCCTGCTGGCATTCATTCGCAGCCGCGTTTCCGACGATAACGAATCAGAAGACTTCTTGCAGGATGTCTTCTGTGCGTCCATAACCATTTGTGTTGCTTGCCGCCGCCCGAAAAAATGGAGAGCTGGATTTACCAAATCGCGTGTAATCGGATCATCGACTCTTATCGCGCTCACCGCGAGACCGTTGAACTGCCTGCCGATTTACAGGCAGAATCCAACCTCCCAGAATACGACGCAGAAACCAGCCTGGCAGGTTCACTAAAAGAAACAATTGACAGCCTGCCCGAACCTTACCGCGAGGCATTACTCCTGGCGGAGTATCAGGGGTTGAGCTAGGTGGAATTATCCAAAAAACTCGGCATCTCCATTTTGGGAGCCAAGTCACGCGGCGAATCAAGCCAATCTATTCGACAGCGTGTGCAAACTGCAAGAGACGTTCAACACCACCGATTTACCACTACCCAATCTACTGATGTACTATGCAACGCAGACATGCGCATCGGGGAGGTGCGGCAATTTTGCAAGTGCAGGATGAAGGTCAGCATTTGATGCGTGCAGCGACATCGTGCTGTGCATGACACAACTCAATCTGTCGGCACGTGCCTATCATCGTATCCTCAAGCTCGCGCGGACAATTGCAGATCTGGCAGGAGTGATGAAATCGAGTCTGCACATCTGACGGAGGCGCTGCAATATCGTCCAAAAATCATGATGGGGTATTTAAACCTCTATTGAAAGAATTGCACCAAGAGAACGTTCAAATATTAATGGATCGCACCGAAGGCTGGATCACTGGTTTGCAATTGGCAGCGTTTTCCATTCAGGGACAGAAGAATCCATCTGAATTGATCTCCGCATTTGGTAGTGGTCAGGGATATATCGTCGATTTGCAGAACCGAGATACTTGGTGGGGTATGCCGGGTTAGGAATGCGTGTTCACAATAGTGGCATGACCACCCGTACGGGCAAGATCACAAAATGCATTTTGGGAGAAAGGATTGAAAACGAATGCGGAATGCTGTATAGTTTATTCAAGAAGCCGAGAAATGCGTTTAACGGTATGGTGGGATGAGAGGCAGTAGCAACCCTCTCCTTGGAAACTCATCAAAATAGAATCGTGAACTCCTTGTAATCCTGTTCTGCGTATCGAACAGGAGTGTTGTCTATCCAATGGAGGAGCATGTATCCCGTTCACGCATATCCAAAACCCTGGGGGAGATGTTTTCGATTTCTTGTCATGGCTTTGCTTGTAACAACAGCTTGTGCAAGGCTGCCACAACCGGATACAAGTGAATCCATCGATGCCCCCCGTTGAGTTGACAACAATTCCTCCCACGCCTCTTTGTGCGGACCCTCAGTCTGCCCTTGTTACCCGATTCGATATCTTCCCCGAGCCTTCTCTACCCGAACCTGCGCCCCGTGCGGCGTTTCGCGACCCGGTCTTTGGTTCCTGTGTAGTGCGGGTGACGGATCGAACTTCTGACCCTGTTGAAGGCGATAACTCGAACGGGATGAAGAATGAATACTCGCGTGTTCAAGCATTCAATGCGGATGAAAACCGCATCCTTGTACGAGGGATATCGGGCACATGGTATTTATATGATGCACTGACGTTGAATCCTCTCGGTCAAATCCCAATCGAGGTTGATCCGCGCTGGAGCGCCACTGACCCGATCTCATTTACTACTTCAGCGAGACACATTTGATGGCGTATCGCATTCAGAGCGGTGAACAGGTCGCGATTCACGATTTCCAAGATGATCTCCCCGACCAAAACCTGAGCGCGGTGTGGACGCGTTATGAAGGCAGTCCGTCTTTCGACGGCCGCTACTGGGGCTTGATGGCGGAAGATGAAAACTGGCTTACAACAGCCTACCTAGTTTACGACTTGCAGGAGAATCGCGTCATTTCAAGCCTCGATCTGCGGAACTGGCCCGACGATGCGCGTGAGATCGATTCGGTCACGATCAGCCCATTGGGGAATTACTTCCTCGCCTACATGGACAAATACTGCGAGTACGATCAACTGGGGACGGAGGAACGACCCTGTGGCTTGATGGTCTACGACCGTGATCTCAAAAATGGGCACGGCTTGCTCCGGATCATCGGTCACTCCGATACAGCAATTGACACGCAGAACCGTGAGGTACTTGTTTATCAGGATATCGATACCGACAATATTTCGATGCTTGACCTTTCCAGCGGCGAGATCACGCCTTTATGGTCAATTGATTTCAGCCATACACCCATTGGCTTGCATATTTCCGGGCGCGCCTCCTCCCTGCCAGGCTGGGTGATCATTTCAACACATGACGGCGATCCCGCCTCCTACACCTGGATGGATGACCAGATATTTACCATCGAGTTGAAACCCAAGGGGCGGGTCGTGCGCCTCGCACATACACATTCCCTCGTCGATACGAATCAAGAGCACGACTACTGGGCTGAGCCCCAAGCCACTGTGAACCGTGATTTCACACGCATCCTGTTCACATCCAATTGGGGGCGTTCGGGCACAGAAGAAGTTGAGATGTTTATGATAAGCCTGCCTCCGGATTGGCTTGACCAATCCTAATAAGTTGGCTGGTAAAGCGCAAAGATTGAAGGAATTGAACAATGAAACGAGCACGGATATTACTTATCGTCTGGGCCCTATTAGCTATAGCATGCAATCCCGAAGAGCAGTTTACACCTCTCGTGGTAGATAGCGAGTCACCGACCCAGCGCCCTGTCATACTGACTGTTGAAGAGAAAATCGAGATGACGAAATGGGATCTATGGTCTTCCGGCGAGACAATGTTACTCGGCATGAACATTCATGAACGGCTGATCTATGAGGGATGGGACGACCCCGAACAGTATGGTGAGGAACCGGTAGGTCCTCCGTTTGTACAGGAGGACTTCGACCAACTCGCAGCGTTGGGAGCAAACTATGTCAATATTTCCCATGCCGGCTTATTCAATGAAGGACCGCCCTTTGAGCTGAATGAAAGCAGTCAAGCCAATCTGGACAAGCTGCTGGAGATGATCGCCCAGGCAGATATGTTTGCCGTGATTAGTTTCCGAACCGGACCGGGGCGCAGCGAGTTCACTTCCATAGGCGTTGGCGAAGACGATCCGTTCGGACAAAGCCATTTGAATGACTCGGTGTGGGAAGACCAGTCAGCACAGGACGCATGGGCAGAGATGTGGAAATATACAGCCGAGCGCTATCGGGATAACGATATTGTTGTCGGCTATGATCTTATGGTCGAACCGAACGCCAGTGCAATCTTTTTTGACACGTACTGGGCTCCTGATTTTTATCCCGCTCAGGCAGGCACTCTTTATGATTGGAACCAGTTCTACTCGCGAATCGTAGAGGCGATCCGGGAAGTCGATCCCGACACACCGATCCTGGTCAGCGCGATGAGTTTCGGCATGGTGGATTGGCTCCCATATCTGGAACCTACGGACGATCCACACACCATCTACGCCTTTCATCAATATAGCCCGCAAGATTACACACACCAGTATCCAACTGATCAGGGCGAACTGCCCATCACTTATCCTGGAGAACTGGACTTGGATTGGGATGGTGTAATAGATAGTTTTGATCGAGATTGGCTCGAAAGTTTGTTCGATCTGGCGATTGAGTTTCGGTCCACTCATAGTGTGCCTGTGGCTGTCAACGAATACGGCGTGACGCGCTTCGAGCCAGGTGCGGCAGTATATTTGAACAATGTAATGGGATTATTCGAAGATCTGGGAATCAATCATGCACTATGGTCTTAGACTCCGGCATTCGTGTTGCGTTATGGAGCCATGCAGGAGTTTGAGTATCGGCTCGGGCCCAACATGGATAACCTCACCGAGGAAGTGCCAAACGAGCTAATGGAAGTGATCGTTGACAACTGGGCACAGAACACAATCCGACCCTCTCAGATTACATTCATCAGCGCAGGTGAGTGATTATGTCCATGCACATGACAACGATGGAACAACCCTCCCAGGCATTATGGCGTTCAAGCTGGCGGATGATGTAGAAAATTGATTCGAGGTATATCATGTCACGACGCATTCATCGCTTCATCAGATTGTTTGCTGCGACCTTGTTTCTGACTGCCTGCAACATGCCTTTTGAATCGCAGGGACCGAGGACCTGGATAGACCAACCCTTGGATGAAGATCAAGTTCCATTAACAGCACTCACGATACAGGCACATGCTTCCGATGAAGATGGGGTGGCGGGAATCCAGTTTTTCGTCTCCGATGTGCTTATACAGGAAGTTTCCACTGGCGGCAATCGCCTAGGTGACGCCAGCATTGAGTGGACGCCATCCAACCCAGGCAACTACATTATCCTTGCCCAGGCGGTTGATAACCAGGGCAACTTGGGGTCTCCAACCAGCGTGCAAATTGTCGTGGGCGGGGCAGGCTTGGCGACCGAAACGCCGACGCCCGCTCCGGCATTGCAACAGTGTTTATCCGAGTCACTGATAGCTCCAGTACTCCTTTCACCTGTCGATGGGAGCATGATCAGTTCGGACCCGTTGTTAGCCTGGTCCTACCCCGATACGACCTGCCATCCGCACAGCTATCGAATTGATATTTCCGAAGACTCTTCATTCTCGGACACTGGCTGGGGATTCGGCACATCCGATTACAACGAAACCAGCCGACAATGGCCCCTGCCTGCTGACAAATGCTATTACTGGCGCGTGATGGCATACGTGCCGGATGTGAACGGACCTGCTTCTGATCCATGGAGTTTTTGCATCGCAGAGGCGACAGGTCCCACATTCACTCTCGATCAAAACGCCAATTGCCGCTTCGGGCCGGGAACGGCGTATGAGGCGGACGATACTTTATTGCAGGGAGAGACCGTAATCATCGAGGGGCGCAACGCAGAAAACACATGGCTCTTCGTGAGGAAACTAGGTGATAGTTCGCCTTGCTGGGTTTCGGTAATTACTGGGCAGATTGCAGGGAATCTTGAATCGGTGCAGGTTGTTGAAGTTGCCCCACTGACAGAATCGCCTACCGAATCTTCAGGGGATGAAACACCGCCCGATATTGCAAATATTTTTGTTGATTCCTCCCCGATTCAAGTGGATGGATGCGGAGGACCATCTACCACGCTGGTCGGCGCAGATGTAAGCGATGCGGGCGGTATGAGCCGTGTAGTTGCGCGCATTCCGGGTTACGGGGAAGTGGAACTGACTCTATTTGGCGCAGATCACTATGAAGCAACGCTGGGTCCCTTTGATGAGATAGGCGATTACTCCATTATTTTCCAAGCTTGGGATAACGCCGGGAACGGCGCTCAAGCGGGACCTGTAATCCTATCGGTTGCTTGTGTCGAATAAAAACGGCTGCCATGGGTTGTAACTCTGGCAAAACACTCGCCCCTGCAACCGATGTGCAAGGAGGTTGTCGTGAAGACCCGATCTGGATGCGGTACGTCAGGGGCTTTCTTGATTTTGTTAGTGGGGGTTTTGGTAGCGATAGCAGTTTGGGCTTTCTTGGTGACGGATTACTCATCAACTAAGCAAAGGCAGATCCGTGAGCAGCACGCCCCGCCCACTGTCGTGGTGACCGATCCGCCCGCAGGCACATCCGCGCCCGCAGGGAGTCATATCAGCGTATCGGCGACCGCCATGGGGATAAATCCAATAGCCCGTATGGAATTGTGGCTGGATGGAGAATTAAAGGAAACCCAATACAGCGACGAGAAAGATTCTGATGGAGGGCAATCCCCTTTTTACTCGAACTTCGGGCTGCTTATTCCCTCGGAAGGACCTCATATGCTTTTTGTGCGTGCTGTGGATGTAAACGGAGTCATCGGTCAAAGCACCCCGCTCACCTTTAATGGTGAACCGAAAGCGGCTGAGTCATTTCTGGCGGTGACAATGCAGGAGGGGGAAACCTTGCAGGATATTGCAAATATCCACGCTGTCAGCCTTGAAGCCTTGCAAACCTTGAATCCCACCACGGAAAACCAGCCTCAGCCTGGGACGTTGATTAAAGTGCCGCTTCTTCCTGAGGATGAGCCGCCTGCCAACCCTGCCGGATCAGTTCCTCCGACTGGGGGTGCAACCGTCGAAATTCCCAATGTCCCCATGCTCCAAATTTCCTCTGACCGGTCGCCTAATCTGCCCGGTATGAATCCGAATGGATTTCTCCCCGAATACACAACCACGCCGCCCACTGCGCCAACCGGTCTGCAGGCAGAAGCGAAAAACTGCAAGATCACGCTGCGGTGGGACGACAACTCCGATACTGAAATTTATTTTGTTTATATTGTCGCGCCAAGTGCAGAGAACTACAACAACACGGCATTCCCCGTGCCTTATGCGTTCTTGAAAGGCTTCCCCGGCAAGGGACCGGTCTGGTACGAATTTCAGCCGCCTGTGGGCGGGGTTGTCAGTCTATGGGTGTCATCTGCAAATGCCTCTGGTGTGCAACCGAGCAATATTGTCTGGGTATACATTCCGTATATTTCCGGGTGCTCTCCCATCACAGCCACTGATTTGAGAATCACCCTGCATGACATCACTACCAGCGGAAACATCGATCAGATGTACTGTTATGTCTCGCTTGAAGACAAGTCCGAAGTGCGCGTTCCCCTTATGGAGAGTGAATTCATTCTATTGCAGGGTGGCAAGTATCAGGGGAGTTACTACTTGGAAGAATTCTCCATACCTGTCCCTTCGGATGGAGCGGTAGATATAACTGGGAAGTGTCTGGGATGGTCAGGGGATTCATTGAGTGAACTCGGTCCCTTCAATGGCAGGTTCGCCCAAGATACCTGGAACGGGAACAAACAAACATTACAAGGAAGCGGTTATCAAATCGGTCTATCCATCAAGCCGCAAACAACCTGGCATCTCGCACAGGTCGGTTCCACCGATCCGACCTTGCCAGCACCATATGACCTGCGCGAAGAACCCCCTCCCAGTGATCCGTGGGCGGCTAGTACCTACCCACCCGTCAAATTATTGCGATGGAAGTGGGACGGCGACCCGAAGAAAGCAGATGCTTTCATCGTCTTCCTAAATGGCAGACCTTACGACTCGCACTCGCCAACTTATCCTGAAAGTGTGGTTCAACTGCCCGGCGAATGTGGTAAGTCGGTGCGCTGGCAGGTTGCCGTGCGGGTTGGGTCGGTGCTATCGAACCTAAGTCCGCCGGTTCAATACGACCTGCCGTCATGTCAAGTGTACCTGCGGGTGAGCTTTAATGACATATACCTCAAATGGACGGATGACGGTTGGCCCAGTGGACCCACCGCGTGTGATTCGCTCGAAGCCTATTTTCAAATCTCTGTCCGCGAGGTGACACGTTCTTTTTGGGGCGGAAATTTCTTCATGCCCATGGATTGCGGGACGAAAAAATTCCCCGATATCACAGGCGATTTTTATAAACAAATTTATGGACCCGAGCCGTATATCATCACCATTCCCCTCGCGCCGGGCGAGGATATCGGCGGCATCTGGATTCGCGCACGCTTCTGGGATCACGATGATAACCCCGACGATCTGTTTGCCACATTCGCCGAACATCCCTTGGGTGCTTATTATCCTCAGAGCGGTGAGGAGTGGAGAAGTAATCAAGTGTGGCCATGCTATATGCTAGTCACTACAGGCGCTTCGATCACCGATGATGCCAAATCCACTCTCTCTTTTACTTTTTCGGTATATCCCAACACATGCAGGGATACGCCTCCCGCAGAGGGATTTTGAGTATCGAAGGGACGATGTTCTTTTTAACTCTGGAAGGGTCTTATGTAACGAAAACCTGTCATCGGTTTGAATGCACTGGTTATGGTTGTCAGTATCCTGGCACCTGAGCAAGCCATCGCGTATGTACTAGAAGAGATTCGTCAGTAATCGCTCTATGTCTAATCAAACCCAAGATCTATTCCTGTCAGGAAGAAAGCGGATTGTGTCTTCGGCTCGCTCTATCGGCGTTTGAAATCACGGTTGGACAAAGCGCAAGCCACCGTGGCGACCGCACACGCGATTGCACGCGTGGCGTATCGGATGTTGAAATACAAAGTGGAGTACAAACAGATCAGTTTGGAGGAGTATGAGCAGAAATACAAAGAACAACAAATTAAATACATGAAAAAGAAAGCTAGGAAGCTCGGCTTTCAACTCGTTCCAGTAGTGTAATAACGACACATGTATAGAAAGAGGCGTCCTCAAAACGAGAACGTCTTGCTTTGGTTTCATGGTTCACAAGAATTTTGTTGATTTTTAGCGTCACCCGCAGAGATCAGCCTGAATTCTTTTCGATTGCGCTGTCTGACGATGATCTCAGGGCGGTTCTTGTAGATGTTGTTTCTGAGAACCCTCGCATGATGTCGCCATCATTTTTCACACAAGAAACAGGGAGGTGTTGTAGTGTGTCTGGATTTCATTATACTGAATCTTGGCAGGCCATAAGCCGTACAAAGCAATGGTGAGTCTACTCCCGTTGAGAACCTTGGTTGTCGGTCGCAATGATTTATCCACTGGTGGCGTGTCAGACACGACCCCGATGAGCACGTTATTTTAACCCAAGTGACCGAGCCTGCCTTATTCATAAAAGGAGAAAATTATGAGCAGGTTAAGCAAACCCAATCCTTCGTTAGAAGAAGCTCGTCCTTTTCAAGGGATGAACATGGTAAACCGAAATTCTACTGGCATCGATATTGGCGCACATGAAATCATAGTCTGTGTTCCTGGTCCAGGGAATACACAACTTGTGCGTAGTTTTGGCAATTACACAGCAGACTTGTATGCCATTGCAAAATGGTTAGGCGAACATAATATTTATACAGTGGCAATGGAAAGCACGGGAGTCTATTGGATACCATTGTTTGAAGTTTTGGAATCTCAAAAATTCAATTGCCTTTTGATTAGTTCAAACTCATTACGGCGTGTTCCCGGTCGAAAGAGTGATGTGATAGATGCGCAATGGATCCAAACCTTGCACGCCTATGGGCTGTTAGCCGGGTCTTTTCGTCCAGAATCTGATTTGATTGCTCTTCGCACTTTACTCCGTCATCGTGCACGTTTACTTGAACATCGTGCCCCTCATATTCTTCATATGCAAAAGGCTTTATTGCAAATGAACCTCCAGTTATCGCAAGTTCTGACAGATATAACGGGCGAGACTGGATTTCGTATTATTCGGGCGATTGTGAACGGGGAACGCGATCCGAACAAGTTGGCTGCTATGCGTAATCATCGCTGTAAGAAAGATGAAAACGAAATTGCCAAGGCTTTAACGGGCACATGGCGACAAGAGCATCTCTTCGTACTAGAGCAGTCCTTAGGGCTTTATGATTTCTATACTGAAAAGATCTCAACCTGTGATATCCAAATCGAAAAAAACTACGGTGCAATTCGTCCAGATTGGAAAGACCATGAAGTTCATGAGCAGTTTACATCTCACCATCTTCCACGTAAACGCCTTGCAAAAAACGCTCCGAAGGATGGAGAAAAGATTCGAATCCATTTAAAACGTATTTGTGGGGTTGACCTTGTGGCAGTACATGGGATTAGCGTTCCCCTTGCCCAAACCATCCTAACCGAGATTGGGACAGATATGAGTAAATTCCCCAATGAAAAGCATTTCTGTTCCTGGCTAGGCTTGGCTCCGAAAAATGAAATTTCAGGTGGCAAAATTTTGGTGAGTCGCACCTTGAAGACAAGAAATCGTGCAGGGCAGGCATTTCGGCTTGCTACCGTTTCAGTAATGCGAGCAGATTGCGTCTTTGGGGCTTTTTATCGTCGGATGAAATCTCGTTTGGGACCGGCGCAAGCAACCGTAGCCACGGCTCATTTGATTGCGCGGGAGGTTTATCGCATGTTAAAGTATCAAGAAGAGTATGAGCCTTTGAATGTGTCTGAATATGAAAAACGATATCGTGACCGGCAGATTAAATATTTGGAAAAGAGAGCGGCAAAATTTGGTTTTCAGTTAGCAACCGCGCCTACATAACATCTGTTTCTGAGCACGCTGTGTTAGGCGGTTTTTTTCAATTTAAATACAATGACTTCGTATCTTCCTTTTACAATTCTATAGGATCTATTGGTCAACATAGATCTAATTTCATTCCCAATCGGGACTTGAATAATATCAGCAATTGTTAATCCAGCATATTTAAACGCATCAAAATAGTCTTTGAATTTATGATGGAATATGTTTGATTCTTGTCTTAAATCGACTGTTACTTTCGTTTTTGTTTCAAAATCTGTCCAATCCATATCAGGATGAGTTACTGAAAACACTATAACACCATCATCATTAATAATTCTTGAAAATTCCTTGAATAAATTCTTGATATTATCGGTCGATATGTGTTTGATGGCCTGGGCACAATTGATTTTATTAAAATATTTTGAGGGATATTCTAGTTTCCTATTTAGATCTGATACTTTGTAATGTATTTTGTTGTTTTTCGATTTAGCAACATTTATCATTTTTTGGGATATATCAATTCCATATACAGTTGCACCTTTACGAAAAAACTCAACTGCATATTTCCCTGTTCCACAAGCAGCATCTAAAATTATTTCATGTGGTTTTGCATCAATCGCTTTTAATACATATTTATGCTCAACAGTTGTGTGAGGATTTTTGTCGTTATCATAGTTTTCCGCCCATCTATCGTATGCATTTTTTGTCTTATTTTTCATATTTTCTCTTTTGCCGCCCAACAAGACTGTCGAAAAACTGTTTTGGGACGATCAAATGATGCTTCCATACAAGAGTTTAAACCTCAGTTAGAGAGCTGTCATTCCAAACCTTCCATCATTTTCATTGATTGGGTCTGCCCATAATGATGGATTTTACCAATATTGTGTACCAGAGCAAACAATTTCCACCAAGCGTTGCACCTGATGGAGCAATCGCTTTTCTTGTTGTTGGTGTCTTTCCGTCTCAGAACTCGACAACCCATCTTGACGAATATGTTCCTTGATCACCTCTTGGAGTTTCACCTGTAGCTTGTCCCGTTTTTTCTGTAGCTCTTTGAAAGGTCCACTCCATTCCTTGGAAGCGTTGGATGGCAGCTTGACACCATCCAGACTGAAATGTGTCCCGCCTAATAGATCCAGTTCATTGCAGACCAGCAGGATGTTTCCAAAGACACTCTCGATCTCCTTTTGCATGGAAGAGACAAAATGGGACAGGGTGCTGTGGTCTGGACGGTAGCCGCCGCTGAGAGCCATGAAGAGGATGTTCTCACCACAAGCCCGTTCGATCTGCCGCGAACTGATCATTCCCCTCGAATACGCAAACAGGATCACCTTCAGTAACAGTTTGGGATGGATCGCTCTGGCGCCGCTGTTGTCGTTCTGGTAACGCGCTTTGAAGACCGAAAGATCAATGTGGTGTTCGACCAGTTCGTTGATGGTGTGTTCAAGTGTGCCAGGCTCGAGTTGGTTTTGAAACAAAATGGGAACCATGACTATTTGGTCGTACTTGTATGGTTTGTATCTGACCATTGTCTCCTCCAAACTTCTTTTGCGTTATGTCATTTTCCCACTTTTTCGACAGTTTCAACGGCTGGCGTTACCCGTGCACCTTGTCGAAGACTGTCGCCATAGCCACATGCACCAGCGGGGCGTGATCGGGTGTACGTCAAAGACACACATGTCCTGGCGGCCAGTGCCAGGGTTGTGCCCGTAGGGTATCCCGCGAGGCCGTGTTGGGCAATTGATAGAATGCAAGCCAAGTACCAGGTGCAAGCCAGGGTTGTCCATGTTTGCTGCAACTACCCCATCCCAAGAGGAATGTAAATATTCAGAAATACTGGCACACTCAACGTAAATATGTCGATCATGAAGTGAGTTAGCACGGGCCAGCGCAAACTCTTTGTTTTATAGTAAGTTATGCTCCAAAGAATTCCCAACATGATCAGGCTCAAATACAGCGGTGGATATCTGCCTGCAATGGAATTGACGGCCAGTGATAAATGAATTAATGAGAAGAAGACTGACGAGATTGTCATTTTTATCCCTATTGGAATTCCAGTCACAAAATCAGCAAATATCCCTCTCCAATAGATTTCTTCAATGAAGGAATTACACAGAGCAACGATTATTGTGAGTAAAAGAACCCACCATTGTGAGAATACGTGAAGGTTTGGGATTAATTGTATTGGCACCAAAGCAAGTGCAAGAACCAGCGTTAGAATGGGCCAGATCACATTGCCCTTTGGAGAAGCGAACATCCGACAGACGCCTTCTTTGCCCGCGATTCGATAACTAATCGTTGCCATGGACGTCCAATACACGAGGCAGATTGGAACCCAAACCCACACACCAATCAGTTTTCCAAGTGCGAGTGCAATCACCAATAGCGCGGCCAAAAGCAAGATTGGCGAGATCAATAGTCTCTTCGTTTGGCTATTCATTAACTTCCTTTCCGCAACGAAACAGAGTGCCCCAACGGTATGCGTTCGCGAACGCCATCCTGCGGGCGGCAATGTTGTTATTAGCGCTACTCATAGTGGGGAGAGAAGGTCTGTGGGCATCGCCACATCCATAACATTATTCCCAGCCCCAATAGTAGCCACAGGATCGAGACGAGTGGAGACACGGGCTGGAACATGTTATATGTTGTATTGATGGACGCATGCAGCAAGATAACGATAGGCAAGCTTCCTCCAGTGCGATTGAATATTGCCGTGAACAGGATCGCCGACGGGGCAATGTCAGTCAAGAAGTACAAGAGTAGGGCGAACACGACGCCCAATACACCACCTTGTAAACCGTCGCCAAGCCACCAGAAAAAAGGTAAGTGCCATAAGGTCCAAAAGACAGCCAGGATCAAACTTGAACGCAACGGGCTAAAGCGTTTCTGTAATGCAGGCAAGACAAAACCGCGCCAGCCGGGTTCCTCGAGACCTCCGCCACCGATCAGGAAATAGAGGAACGCGAGCAGCACATCCAGCGCAACCACCGACCAAGGACGGGTTGCGATTGACATTGTCATTCCAAGCCTCGCCGAAATGGTATCTCCGAGTAAGAAGACCAGTGGGTATAGTCCCACAGCGATTACCCACCAATGCCAGCGAACGGACGGGCGGCGTGGATTGAGCGAGTGCAGAAGATCTCTCACACCTTGTCTGGGTGAGTAAATTCCTGAGAGTACGAAAGCAATCACCATTGCAGCTAAAACATCCACTAGAAAAGCCCAGAAGTTGGGATAAGCAGCCTTTGCATAAACGCTATCAGCAACAACTAACCATGCCGGTGATACCCATAGCCTTCGAGCAACCATTACCGCTATAGCCAGGACGCCTATGATCCCAAACAACCGCCATCGTTTACCAGCCGGCATATCAGAGGGCTCTGGTCTCAGGAGGGCTGACACAATCACCGCAGCAAGCGCTGGTCCTGCCGAGCCAATAACGCCAAGTCCGTTGGCTAGGCCTAAATCGATCTTATCGCTCAAAGTCCAACCAATCCAGGAGATCGCAAATGCCAGGATGAAAAATGCCAGCGTTGGATGGTCCGCGATCCGGTCTCGGATTGCCCTACGATTCGTTGATAAGTGAGTCAATTCTGCCATATCTAAGCTCTCTTTCCTTTATATGCTTTATGACTTCTGGTTGATACTCATCGTTTCCGTTTTGAGCAGCTACATGATCAGCCTTCAACCGACATGATCCTGGGCAGCGTTTGCCCCATAATCTCCTAATCATAGGACCCACGGAAATGTAAGCCTTACTGGAAACGATGAAAAGATAAATCTGTTACCTTCCAATGGGAGAAGTTTCATATAAGGCCAGAATGCTTGGCAATAGAGATGGGTTCCATCGAATCTGATTTCTAGGTTATGGAGTTCGTCTCTAGTCGTATCTGATATCGGCCACAGTACTTTTCGGGTTCTGCTACGGCTATCTTAGCCAGTGGTTGGTACCCTAACCCCAGGTTGTGCGTCAAGCCTTCTATGTAGTTTTCCCACTCACCAGCGATTGTGTTTATCGAGATTGACCTGGCCGCCGATCAATTCTTGGAAGAACGCTTTTCTATATAATGATAGGCCTCCTTCAAACCCTGCATTGTAGATTCCAAAATTAGCCGTGACTTTCAAATGTAGGATGTTCTCATAAAGCATTCGAGAACAGGCAATATCTTCCACAACGATGATCGAAGACACGAAGCTCATTTTTTTCTCCTTTATCATAGAATAAATCCAACGAAAGACTCGCCTGCCCATAGGGGAGTATTACCCTAACCAAGTGGATAGGTTGTAATTTGCGCAGCATGCCACGCTATGCTCCCTCCATTAACCAATGGACTCCGGAACTCGTACAACCGAATAGCAGACCGGCTCGAAGTATTTCATCCAGAAAGTAGTCGCTTCCGGGTTGAAGGATTCAAAATTCACTGCACAATATTTGAGTCCGCGTGACTGGTAATCGCGTAAGGCAGCATCCAGCAACGCAACGGCTGCCTTGCGGCCACGATAGGCTGGGCGGATATAGGCACCTGTGATCGTAACTCTCTCTTCGGATTCTAATATGGCAGCACTATCGAAGTCATAACCTTCATAGCGAATAAACCCCACGGGGGCATCGCTGTCGAATGCCAGCCAGACTCTGTTCCTGGGGCGCGATAAAAACTCGATATTTCCAGCAGCATCCTTTCCTGTGTGAGGTGTCATGAACACAGGCGATTGGGTGTAATGACGCCAGTGTTCGGCATCCAGTTCAGCCAGTGCGTTTGCATCTTGTGGGGTAGCCTTACGGATGAGAAGGTCGGTTGCGTAAGGAACGTCAAGCGGGCGCATGGGGCGGATCGCATCCACTACGGTCAGACCGAACCCATTCCAAAACCAGGTCTTTTCGCCTTCATGATCGGACGCGAGCAGAGTCAGCGCATGGACCTGACAGCCCAACTTTGCCCACTGATCTGCGGCTGCGCGGTACATTGCCCGGTAGATATGTGTCTTGTTTTCTTCTACACAAGCATGACCCCATTCTGGAACGTAGGCTCCCTTGTGGTCTGTGTCGCGAAACTTCTTGACCAGGAACCAGCCCATGTACCCGACCAAACGGCCGTCTTCAATTGCAGCAATTCCCGGGCAGGTATTTTTCAAGTCGGACAGCATCGTCTCCACTTTGCTTGAGTCTTCCATCAAATTGGGAAGGATCGGTGTTGCCTGACGTTGCTTTTGATAGCTCTCGATGAAGAGTTTGGCTGCTTCTGGAATGAACTCTTTAGGGAATGTAGAAATTTGCATGGTGGCATAACCTTTGTGCCTTTGTTAATGAAAACTCAATGCCGGAAAGTTGCTCAAAAACGCGGCGACTCCCGACCTGTTAACTGCACGTCGCAGACATCGTGCCCGTAGGGTATCCCGCGAGGCGGGTTGTATTAGGCTGCCTTCCGGCAAGAAATCATCTCTCAAGATAGATCGGTTGAAGCTCTAAAGACATTTCTACTTCTATATTATGGCTACGTCAACGAAGCAAGGTGTTCCTGTAATTCATCCAGTGTGGCAAAGCTGTTGAGTGGGACTTCTCTTTCCATCAGGAATTCCCGCAGGCGCATATCGAATGCCAGGCACTGTTGATATAAACCATTAAAATCTCCCGCGCTCAGATATGGAAGTAAAGCTGGAAAAACCCAGCTCAACCAAATTCTGCTCATATTCAGACAATCCATTGAAGCCAAGATACGAGACTCCGGTAGTCACTTCCGCCACACCACAAGAGAGTTCATGCAGGAGCGACAGCAGCGAACCTTTAAGAGAGAACAGATCCCGCTGTTCACACGCCAGCATGACTGCCTGTAAGTCCCTCTTCAATTCTGGATAACCTGAATCGAAAACTGTGGGGAAGTCCGTTTCAGAGCAAAGGAATTGCCGCTGTTCTTCGAGCAAAAATTCGCGTGTGGTGTCCAGCAGGATTCTGGTTGCCGAAAGCAGCTCGCCCGGGTCGCATGAAGCAATCAGGCGCTGTGCTGATTCCGCAAATCCAGTCGGGAGTCTGGGCAATGCCAACACTTGATCGATCTTACGGGTGTCGATACAAGCCTGGTTGCAGACCGCCAGGCAATGCAGCACTGTCCTGAAAACGGATTGTGCCTGTTTGAGGCAGCCGGCCAGGTGAGGAATATCGGCCTGCAATTGCAGCAGGTAGAACTCATAGCCGGTACTTTCAAAAATTTCCAGCGCCTGGGATACCATTTCTGGCTTCGCCGCGGGCTACTGCAGGGTTCGCAACCGCTCTCCAAGTGCATCGAAGCGCGCTAGAACCTCTTCGTTGCGCGAATAGAGGACCCGGTTCTGGAGCAGGACCGATGAGCTTATGTCGCGGAACTCTGCCATGCGCTCCAGGTGCGACCAGCGCATGGGATACAAATCGAATAAAGTCTCATCCACCATGACGGTGATGCTTTGCTGTGGTGAATCGTGAACAGGGGTATAGGATAGGTCCACATCCGAAAATTTATGGGTTGTCCCTTTGATACGGGAACCATATTGGAAGATGAGATCCACCTCATTCCCCAGTTTATGCAATATGGCACTTTTCAAAGTCTCAATGATTGGTTGTATATCATGCATAAGGTCACCTTTTGTGGCTTTACATCTTTCATGAATCTTATCAGCATAGAGTCATCAACTCACTCGCCACAAGGAGAGTTTAGAACTGGTCAAGTGGATAGGTACAGGGCTATTTTGCGCCCAACGATTTGTGTTATGCTCCTGCGGGGCTGTGTTGGGCTGTGTGGAAAAGATTTACCTACGAATGCGCATCTCTCTCCAATTCAAAACAGTCCTTACCGCATAGGCGATTCCCGCTGACAAAAATACCAGGTGAGAAATTACCCCCTGCATCAGGATGTCTCCCTCTAAAACTCTCAGGATGACTAACACGGTCAGGATGCAAAATAGCCCGCGCAAAAGGTAAAGGCTGCTGATCCCTACCGGCCCCAGGCGTAACAGAGGCAAGCGTCGAACACTTCCGGCTCCTGATAAAGCATATAAGCCAAAAAAGAGGAAGATCAGTGCGGCTCTCTCTCCGACAAGAAAAAGCCGTAGGCGGTTCTCCAGGAGTGACGGAGGAGCCTGAAAATAGGCGGCGGCTTTGAGCCATAGCTTTTTATCCATGTTGTTCTCCTTTGATTTCAGGTTTCTCAGCATTTGGCCTGTTAGCATCAATAAGTCAAATTCCAAAAAGTGGTACAGATTGATGATCTGAAAGATCTTCTTCACTTTTCAAATACTTAAGTCAACCTATCTAATAAGGATTTGACCACAAGCTTGTGACCAATTTTTACGGGTAGAAAATATAACTTCCCCCAAATGTTATGGAATCGAACAATTGTATTCAAATAGATCTCCGAC
>NZ_JBXMTI010000121.1:0-11949 GCF_057083605.1 Candidatus Villigracilis sp.
AAACCCCTGCGCCCGAAGCCGAACCTGTGCGCGTCGCTGCTCCCGAGAAACAGCCTCAGTCTTCGGAGAACTCGATCCACACTGACGGCGTGGAGGGGCCTGCCTGGTATGTCATCCATTGTTACTCAGGCTATGAGAACAAGGTGCGGCATAACCTCGAACAACGCATCGAGACGATGGGCATGAAGGATCGTATCTTCGATGTGGTCATTCCGACCCAGGAAGAGATCGAAGTCAAAGACGGCAAACGCCGCACGGTGGAACGTCATATTTTCCCCGGCTATGTGCTTGTGAACATGGCACTCTCGGAAGAATCCTGGTATGTGGTCCGCAACACACCCGGTGTGACGGGTTTCGTTGGTATGGGAAATAATCCTACGCCATTACGTCCTGAGGAAGTTGCGCAGATCGTCAAACGTATGGAGGCCGAAGCGCCCACAGTTAAAGTCACTTTCAAAGTGGGTGAACGCGTCCGCATTGTGGATGGGCCGTTCAACGATTTCCGTGGCGTGGTTTCTGAGATCGATATGGAGCGCACCAAAGTCCGCGTGATGGTGAGTTTCTTCGGACGCGAAACGCCTGTTGAGTTGGATTTCCTACAGGTTGAAAAAGCATAATTAGACAGTAGCAGGCTTCAGTTAAGCCTGATGCGGTGGGAGGGTCTCCCAAATGACCCGCTAAAACCACGAAGGAGTTAAGTCAAAATGGCAAAGAAGTTAAAAGCAATCGTTCGTCTACAGCTCGAGGCAGGCAAGGCAAATCCTGCGCCTCCTGTTGGCCCCGCGCTGGCAAGCCATGGTATCAACATCATGGCCTTCTGCAAGGAATACAATGCCCGCACATCTAATCGTCCGGGTGAGGTCCTCCCTGCGGAAATCACCATCTATACTGATGGATCGTTTACATTTGTGCTTCGCACCCCACCTGCCGCAGTTTTGCTTCGCAAAGCCGCAAAGGTTGAAAAAGGTTCCGGCGTTCCGAACAAGGAAAAGGTCGGCAAAGTGACCCGTGCCCAGGTGAAGGAAATCGCCGAGTTGAAGATGAAAGACCTCAACGCGATCAGCCTTGAAGGTGCAATGAAGCAGGTTGAAGGCACAGCCCGTTCGATGGGTATTACGGTAACCGACTAATTTTGTGGGAGGGTGGCTCTGCCATCCGCTTGCACCACGGAGGAAAAAATGACCAAACACGGAAAAAAATATACGGCGGCGGCCGCCAAAGTTGATATTGACAAGGTGTATTCCGCCCGCGAAGCAGTTGCACTCGCGAAAGAAACTTCGATCACCAAATTCGATGCAACTGTTGAAGTTCATATGCGCACCACGCTTGACTCGCGCCAGGCAGACCAGCAATTGCGCGATGTAGTTGTTCTGCCTCACGGCCTCGGCAAGACTGTGCGCGTGCTCGTCTTTGCTCAGGGCGAAGGTGCAGCGGCGGCTCGTGCGGGCGGCGCTGATCTTGTGGCTGATGACGATGAAACTATGAAAAAAATCGAAAGTGGCACGCTTGATTTTGATGTAGCCATTGCCACTCCTGATGCAATGGGTAAGGTAGGTCGCTTGGGCCGTGTACTCGGTCCGCGCGGTTTGATGCCAAACCCGAAGGCTGGAACAGTGGTTTCTGCTCAGGATATGGAACGCGCCATCAAGGAAGCCAAGGCTGGACGTGTGGAGTTCCGTCTCGATAAGACCAATAACATCCACGTTTCCATCGGCAAGGTTTCCTTCTCTGCTGATAAACTTTATGAGAACTACATGACCCTGGTGGACGCAGTTAATAAATCCCGCCCATCGGGTGCGAAGGGTAACTTCGTGAAGCGCATTACCGTTACCACCACCATGGGACCTGGTGTGAAGGCCGATCCCAACGAACATATGCAAGGTGCCGAGTAGAAATACTCGTTTATCCCTAAAAATCCACTTCGCCGATGAAGGCGGGTGTCCCGTTGGATAGGTTTCGATATGCGCTTCGCACTACTCAACCTTCCTGCGTCCCTTCGGGACTTAATTTCCTGCTCAGGTGGAGACTGATAGAAAAATTCAGCACTCTCTTGTGCTGATTCCCTCCGGGGACTAAAAGTCTTTGCCTGCGTGAGTGGCAAAGACTTTTATATTGAAAGGAGGTGAATAACCTTTGGCAATTTCAAAGCAACGCAAGGAAGAAGTGCAGGCTCAGTATGCGGATTGGATCAAGCGTAGTGAAGCTGTGATTCTCGTGGAATATACCGGCGCGACCATGAAGTCTATTGATTCGATTCGCGCGAAGATCCGTGAAACGGGCGGTGAATTCCACATCGTAAAGAACACACTTGTCCGCCGCGTGTTTGCAGAGAATGGCATGGAGCTTCCCCAGGATTACCTGGTGAAATCCACCGCGATCTCTTTTGCATTCACAGACCCTGCTTCCACAGCGAAAGCATTGACCGATGCAACAAAAGGCAATGAGTTCGTTAAAGTGAAAGGCGGCCTGATGGGCGGTAAAGCCCTCAGCGCTTCTCAAGTGAAGGCTCTTTCTGATCTACCGCCGCTGCCCGTTATGCGCGCAACATTGTTGGGCGTTTTGCAGGCTCCTGCCAGCAAGCTCGTCCGCACGCTCGCTGAACCTGCCCGCGGACTCGCGGCTGTTATCAAGGCACATTCTGAAAGTGCACAGGCTGCGGCCTAGTTTTCAACGTATCAAGCGGGTTCATCTCGCATAAAATATTCAAAATTCAATTAATTAGCAAGGAGTGCTAAACAATGTCTGACAAGCTCGATAAACTCGTGGAAGAACTTTCCACCCTTTCTGTGCTCGACGCGGCTGATCTAGTGAAGAAACTCGAAGAGAAGTGGGGCGTTTCCGCCGCCGCCCCTGTGACTGTTGCCGCTGCTGGTGCCGCCGCTGCCGCCGAACCTGTTGAAGAGAAGACCGAGTTCGATGTGGTCATTAAGGATGCCGGCGCCAAGAAAATTGACGTCATCAAGGTTATTCGCCAGTTGACCAGTCTGGGACTCGGTGAAGCCAAGACCCTCGCTGAAACTGCAGGTGGAAAAGTCCTCACCGCTGTTGGTAAGGATGCCGCAACTGACGCCAAGAAGAAGCTCGAAGAAGCCGGCGCTGTTATCGTAGTCGAGTAAAGCTTCAAATTTCAACAAAAACACGGACGGCTCGCAAGAGCCGTCTTTGCATTTAAATAGGGTAGTACCAATGTCCTATACCAGCTAGTTGACTCTGCTTTGAAGTTTCCCTATAATGATAGCAATTGGTCTGACCACCATACCACAGGAAATACGATGAAAATTCAACCGATTGTTCATAAGACTTTGGCTGACGCTGTTGCAGGGAAATTGACTGCATCGCTTTTGGATGGCAGCCTCCAGCCTGGTGCTCAATTACCGCCTGAGCGTGAGTTGATCACCCGTTTTGGCATCAGCCGTACTACCTTACGGGAAGCGCTCAAAACCCTCGAGAAAAACAGGTTGGTAGAGTCACGGAAAAATGTAGGCTGGTTCGCTCTGAAAATCGATGAGTCAAATATGACTCAGGCGCGAGAAATGGCCGGGCCGACGCGGCAGGCTGAACGTTCAGCAAAAAACGAGCCTCCAACCGGACCTATTCGCTTGCCCATCGCATCCGAAAAGCCGATCCATATTCCAAACCTTCAAAAAGACCGCCTTGGGACTTTCGATTTTATCTCCTGGTGGGATCGTGATAAGGTGAAGAATGCCAAGGTGATGGTGGTTGGTGCCGGCGCACTTGGAAATGAAGTCATCAAAAACCTAGCATTAATGGGAATTGGGCATATTTTTATTGTGGATTTCGACAAGATCGAACTCGCCAATTTGAGCCGTTCAGTCTTGTTCCGCGAGACGGATAATAATCGCAGCAAGGCAGAAATCGCAGCTGCACGTGCGAAAGCAGTTAATCCGAACGTGCATGTCCAGTATCTTAATGGCGACATCATGACAAAACTGGGTCTGGGAATTTTCCGCCGTATGGATGTTGTGATCGGTTGTCTTGATAACCGGGAAGCAAGGCTGGCAGTAAACCGTTTTTGTTACTGGGTCAACAAACCCTGGGTGGATGGCGCGATTCAAGAACTGCTAGGGTTGGTGCGTGTCTTCGTACCGGGACAGGGAGCCTGTTACGAATGCACGCTCACCGAGCAGGCACTGAGGGATTTGTCGCTTCGATACTCCTGCCCATTGCTGGCACGCCAAAACATTTTGCTTGGTAAAGTGCCGACGACTCCAACCATCGCTTCGATCATTGGTGCGATGCAATCCCAGGAAGCTTTGAAGGTCATCAACAATATGCCGGTGGAACCAGGTAAAGTGACCCATTTTAATGGAATGGTCAATGAAATGCATACCACCGCATATTCGCCCCGCGAAGATTGCGAATCTCACTGGAGCTATGGCGATATCACCGAATTACCGGCGCGTGCCGAACGCACAACCATTGACGATATCCTGCGCATTGCCTGTGCAGACCTTGGCCTGAACGCAGTGCTTGAATTAGACCAGGAACTGGTCACGAGACTTGAATGCCCTAATTGCCATACCGTTGAAGAAGTCCTGCGTCCTCTTAGTGAGGTGACATTCGATGCCGGCCACTGCCCAACCTGTGGCGTATTGCGCGAAGCCTTTATGACCCATGTGATCACCGGCGAAGAGCCTTTCCTGCATCGCACTTTGGCGAGCATTGGTGTACCGCCCCTTCATATAATCCGTGCTCACAATGATGTGGAGTATCGTTTCTATGAATTAAGCGGTGATTTGCCAGATGCATTGCACTTTCGAGATTACGAGTCAACAGTAAAGATAGAGAATAAAAAGCAGCACCGCATTCGGATTAAGGACAAACTCCAGGTAAAAGCTAAAGAGGCATCTGTTCTAAAACTGCGTAGTGGTCGTATTCGATTACGAGACTAGGCGAGATTTAACGGAACTTGAAATGTCCATTCATACCAGCACAATGAGCAACTCTTATTCCTCTTCCAACCGACTGCCCAATTTCCTTCGAAAACTGGTCACTATATTTTCGTTTGTGATTGGTGTTGCCGCGCTTATGGCCTTACTCAATGTTTACCAGACAAATCTTTCGCCATTGTTGATGACGATCTTTGCGATCTTAAGCATCGGGTTGGCGGCTGGTTCCGGGTCACGCGCGGTCTTTTACGAATGGTCGGGATTTGTTCGCTTTTTGATCATACTTTTCGCATTGCCCATAGGATTGTTTATCCTTGGCTTTCTTACAAACTGGGAAATGGGACTTGGCCCACTCGACCCCTGGCTCAAGGGAAGGATCGACACCTCTCAATTAATCCAACTGGGCGGTGCGCTTCTGGTTGCCATCATCAGTTTGGATGCGTGGTGGAAGCACCAGCCGAAAATAGAGAGCCTGCCAGACTCGCGAGGCTCATCCAGGCGTAGGGAACAACCATCGGCGGCCTCCATTCAATCGGTCCAGCCCAGATCGTCACAATCCCACTCCCAGGAAAGATTTACATTCCTGCCAAAAAGAAATCCGCGCCCGAAATCTCCTAATAGGAGCAATGGCCGTACACGCACAACCTCGGCAATCGATAAAGTAGTTATTACGCACACAGCACAACCACCACCAACTCGTTCGAGGTTTAGACGATTATTCAGTCGTAAACCCAATTTACAACTTTCGCTTTATGAAGAACATCGCTGCCCATTTTGCCTCGAAGAAGTCAAGCGGAATGATCCGCGCGGTGTGAAGAAATGTGAAGTCTGCAATACATTGCATCATGCAGATTGTTGGGCGGTGACTGGCATGTGCCAGGTACCCCATCTAAATACATGACGGAGGAATTCATTATGCCTGATATGAATGTCACGATCGTACTACCCAGCGGCGGCGCGCGATCCGCCGAAGTGCCGGATGATGTATCCCTGCACGAATTGATGCCCGAATTGACATCATTGTTGGATCTTCCAACTGTCGGCCCGGATGGACGGCCTATGGGGTATCGCCTTGACAGCAAGGCGCTCGGAAGGGAATTGAAGGAGAATGAAACATTGTCAGCGGCTGGGGTTCCCGAAAATGACCGTCTGATGCTTACCGCTGATATTACTGCGGGAGGAGTTGTCTCTGTTGGGGGAAGCCCGCGTATGCGTCGTTTGAAGGCTGATTACGAATTGATGCAGGATCTAAATGCGCGCAGCGATCTGATTTCCTTCAAGGCAATGGACATCCGCCCGGGTGTGCCGCCTGAAAGATATATTGTCACATTTACCTGTAAGAGTATTTCGAGTGTTGATCGATCTGGGAAACCCATCTATTCGAACCACCACCAGGTGGAAATCTATCTCCATAATCAATATCCGCAGCGCTGGCCCGGTATGAAATGGTTAACGCCCATCTGGCATCCGAACATTAATCATTTGAATGGCAGCGTATGTATCGATGCAGCCTGGTGGACGGCCAGTCGTTCACTGGACCGCCTCATTATCATGTTGGGTGAAATGTTGCAATGGAAGAACTTCCATGATGACCCCACAAAACCACCATTTCCCTGGGATGCAGAAGCAGCGCGATGGTCACGTGAGTACCGCAAAACACATGCGAAGGAATTTCCCGTGGACCATCGTGAATTACTTAGGCCAGAACGAGTGAAGGTGAAACCTGTTGAAGCAAAGAAAAAGCCTACCATTCGTTTGAAATAGATATTTGGCAAGCACAGAATATTGTATCCGTTGTTTTAGACCAACCAAGAAAAGGAGAAAACCATGTCAGAAATACCCGTTACCCTCGTACTCCCCTCAGGCGGCAGCCGCAACGCTGAAGTTCCTGATGATGTGGCCGTAAAGGAATTGCTTCCAGAATTGATGACTTCTCTGGAATTGCCCACAACAGGTCCTGATGGGCGACCAATGTCTTACCGCCTCGACAGCAAGGCACTGGGCCGTGAATTGAAGGAGGAGGAAACCCTCTCTCAAGCTGGTATTCCACAAAACGACCGCCTAATGATGACCGCGGATGTTACTGCAGGATAGACCACTTTGATCGGGCTGTTCTGCTTCCCTAGAACAGCCCGATCAATCCCATTCAAAACGGAATCATAAATGAACAGTATCGGTATTCGCCTCTCATCCCCAAACGCCATAAGACCCAAGAAGGCCTGTATGCCTCTTGCACGCTCCAAGCGTTGGGAGTCACCTCATGAGAAAAAAGGTGCACAGCCGTTGGTGAAGGTCTTTGTTTCCCAATCAGCTTATAGCCGAATCTGCCTGCACTCAATCAGTGAACTAGACGATGAAGTTGGCGGTGCATTGATCGGTTTATGGTGCAATGATCGCGATACTGATGAACAATTTGTTGTGGTGCAGCATATGTTGCCCGCCCATCATACACGGCAGGGCAGCGTCTACCTTACTTTTACCCAGGATACGATTGTACAATTTCACGATGAAATAGAGAAAAACCATAAGGGCAAAAAGATCGTCGGCTGGTATCACACGCACCCGCGTATGGGAGTGTTTCTATCCCACTATGATACCTGGCTGCATAAGAATTTTTTTCCCGAACCATGGCAGGTGGCATTGGTGGTGGAACCTCATACTTCGGTTGGCGGGTTCTTCATCCGCCGAGATGATGATGCGCTCGATCCCACGCGCTATTTTGGCTTTTATGAATTAAACGGCAATATGGGAAGAAGCATGGTCGAATGGAAAAACCTTCAAAGTTTTGACGAAGAAAACGAAGGAGTCTAAATTATGAACAGACAAATGCGTACATATTTTTATGCTGTATTCGGCGCGATCGGTGGATTGATCGGCTGGCAGATAAGCGACTATCTCGGCTTGTCTTTCGCTACGAATCTATTTCTGAGTGAAGCCATCGTCGGTGGGCTGATCGGTTTTGTTATTGGTTTATTCATCGGCATCACTGAAGGCCTGCTCACTCGGAATTTTGTTCAAACCATCAAAGCCGGGTTATTTGGCGGTTTGCTTGGGCTTGTTGCTGGAGCCATTGGGCTGCCGCTTAGTGAATATCTATTCCAGGCTGTGGGAGCAGGCATTCTTGGCCGGGCCCTAGGTTGGGGCGTATTTGGCATGTTGCTTGGGCTGGCAGAAGGAGTCGTCGGCAAAAGCCAGGCTTGGAAAGGTATGCTCGGTGGATTCATAGGCGGCGCAATAGGCGGCGCATTGCTTGAGAGCGCTTCCAAATGGCTCAGCAACCCACTAAGTGGAAAAGCCGCGGGCCTTATTTTGCTTGGTGCTTCCGTGGGCGCGTTCATCTCCCTCATCGTCGTTTTGCTCTCACGCGCCTGGCTCGAAGTTGTTTCCGGCAAACTTAAAGGCACCGAGTTCATTTTGGATAAATTCATGAAAGCGGGCGGCCCGGCCATTGCCATCGGAAGTTCCGCTCTCAAATCTGAGATTGTTTTGCCCGACCCCGATATTGCCCCTCAACATGCCATGCTTACCGGCGATGGAATGCGTTTTTCCCTCAAAGATATGAGCATGGCAGGTACGTACATTAACGGTAGAAAAATTGAACGTACCGAATTATCGAACGGACAAAAGATCCGCATGGGCAATACCGAGATGATTTACCATGAAAAGAGGTAATCATGCAAATGAAAAGGATTCGCATCCTACTTAACCTTGGCCTGCTGCTGCTCCTGGTGTTTTCGTCAGCATCGACAGCCTTCGCGCAGAACGACACGCAAGTCCGCATTACGCAGGTGGACAATTCTAAATTCCCCACTGTTACAGTATATGTTTCGGTGACAAATGCAGCCGGTGAGCCGGTTGGTATAGACCCTGCAACCATCCAAATTTCTGAAAATGGTCAACCGATGGAAATCACGGAGGCGCGAGGTGGGGGGCCAGCCGAACAAGGCAACGCTGAACCGGTAACAACCATGTTGGTGATCGATATCTCCGGCAGCATGGATAAGAACGACAAACTCACAGCTGCAAAGGATGCTGCCAAGGCCTACGTCAGCCAAATGCGCCCCGAAGACCAGGCTGGCTTGATGACCTTTGATACAAAGACATATTATGTTCAGCAGATCACAACCGATACCGCGGCATTGACCGCCGCCATTGATAGTCTAAAAACCGGTGGCGACACATCCATGTATGATGCCTTGGCCGAGGCAACAAACGCGTTGGAAAGCGTTAGTGGCCGCAAGGCGATCATTGTCCTGGCTGATGGCTTGGACAACCATAGTACCAACACTGTTGATAGCGTGATCGAGCAGATCGGCCCAAGCGGGCTGACGATTTCGACAGTTGGCTTCGGTGATGCCAGCACAGCTTCACAGTCAGGGCTTGATGAGGCTGCATTGAAATCACTCGCTGAAAGATCTGGTGGTCTTTATAGTTATGCCGCCGACCCCGAATCCTTGAGCGCGCTTTACCAGCAGTTGGGCCGCACCTTGCAGAGTGAATATGCAATTACATATGTTTCCCCTGCAACTCTGCGAGATGGTGTCAATCGTGATTTGACCGTCACACTTTCAGATATAGGTGTCACTGCTCAATCTGATTACAACCCCGGCGGGGTTTTGCCCGAAGTCACTGCCCCGTCATTAACCATGTTTGGGTGGATCCTGGCAGGCTTGCTGCTCTTACTGTTCATCCCGTTTTTGATCATGCGTGGTGCGGGTTTATTCAGCGGGATGAGGCACAAAGACAAAGGCGGCAGGATTAAGCTGAATACAGCAGATGCAACGGGCAGTAGTAGTAAAAGCCCGGCTCCAAGCTCAAGCGGTAGTGGTAAGAAGCCGCGAATAAAGATCAAGTAGATATTCCAAATAAAAAGGACGGCTCCGACAAGAGCCGTCCTTTTGGTGTTTAATTTATTTACTACATGAACCGTTCTACTTTACGAATGACCATGACAACTTTGCCTTTGATCTCCAATGCTTCAGACTTTTTGAGCATGATCGGTTTCATGGTTGGGTTGGCGGGTTGCAGGCGGTAACCATCTCTTTCCTTGTAATAATATTTGAGAGTGGTTTCGTTTCGGTCTGAAAGCCAGACAGCCACCATTTCGCCATTGCGTGCATCCTGTGTGGGTTTGAGGATGACGATATCACCGTCGTTGATCATGGCATCGATCATGGAGTCCCCTTGCACTTGAAGAGCGAACAACTCCTTGCCCTTTTCTTTTCCGGGCATCAGTGAGCTTGCGATCTCTACAGAGTCTTCAGGGGTAAATGAGCCAAAATCTGCATTGGAGGGGACAGGGATCGGTTCACCAGCTTGAATGACGCCAAGCACAGGTACACGGAGCATGTCACCAAGCGGAGTGTTGCCAGTGAGCCGCATACCGCGTGAAATCTTGCGATCACGTTCGATGTGGCCCGATTTCTCGAGCTGATCGAGATAATAGTTCACAACCGACGTGGATGAGATATCACAATGCTCGCCTATCTCGCGGATTGAAGGGGGGTGTTTGTGTTCACGTTGATAGGATGCAATAAAATCCAGAATTCTCTGGTGGCGTTCGCCCAAGCCTTTGCTTTTTCTAACCATCATCATCATTTTGTATCTCCTGCCAGATAACTGGCACAGGTGAGCATTCTTCGCTCATTTGTGCTACAAATAATACTCGAACGCCTGTTCTGTGTCAAGGATTTTGATGAGGTCAGAATCTGGCTCTACACCCAGGTCCGGCGGCGCATCCAGAAGAACATAAAGACCGGGATAAGCAGCATCAGGCCCAGGGTCCCATAAAAGATCGTAGGGGCGGTCCAGCTTTCGTAGGGCGGATTCGCAGCGAAGAAGTTCATCCCAAAGAAGCCTGTTACAAAAGTCAACGGCATGAAGAGGGTGGTGATGATCGTGAGAGTCTTCATGACCTCGTTCATACGGTTGTTGATCACCGATAGGTAGGTATCCAGCGCGCCGCCCACCAGGTCGCGCAGGCTTTCGTTCACATCATGCAGGCGGACGAGGTGATCGTAAATATCGCGGAAGAAGATGCGGTCTTTGCGGTCGATGACCTGGTAATCGTCACGCGCCATTTTATTGAGCACCTCGCGTTGGGGGAGCAGGATGCGGCGCATGGCCAGCAATACCCGCTTCAATGTGAACAGCCTTGCAAGCGTTTGAGAGCTGGGACGGTCAAAGACCTGGTCTTCGATCCAATCTATCTCTTCATCTATTTTTTCGATGATCGGCATATAGTTCATTACGATTGAATCGATGATCTTATAAAGCAGATGATCGGCGCCATCTTGTGAATAACGCGGATCGCGCTGGCTTGTGCCCCATGTTTCATCTATGGATATGATGGGATTGTCATGATGCGTAATCACGTAATTCGGCCCGAGGAAAATATCCAATTCATCAACTTCGGTATCCCACGGGTCGGTGGCTTTTACGAGATGCATGTAATTTAGAACAATATAAAGATAGTTTCCCCAATCATCTATTTTAGGTGCGTGCGTTTCTTGTAGCGCATCATCAATGGCAAGATGATGAAATCCGAAACCTTGCAAAATAGGCAGGGCTGTTTCAGGAGGTTCTGACACAAAGTCGACCCAAAGCAGGCCACGCCTGTCACGTAGAAGGCGGGGGAATTCAGATAGGGGAATTTCGGTGCGGGTAGGCTTGCCAGGAGAGAAAAAGAGTGAGCGAATCAAGGTTGACCTCCAAAAGGCGGATTTTTTACTATTTTCCAGGATAAATCAATTATCTTGAAGTGTATATTGAAATTATTGATTTCCTACTTGACAAAATTAAAAAAATGTTTATAATTTTATTAGAAATGCAGTTAAAACATTGAGATTTTTCGTTTTCGGCCTGTTTTCCTATTGGTTTACAAATGGAGAATATTATGAACAACTTTCATGACGAAGATCTGTTGGATCTGGCGAAACAGAAAAGTAAAGACAAAGTGATTTCTCAACCAGCCCAGAAGGCCTTGCTAGGCTCTTCATTGAATAATAATCGCCTGCTGGCTGCTCTTGGAACCTGGATG
>NZ_JBXMTI010000122.1:0-93714 GCF_057083605.1 Candidatus Villigracilis sp.
TATCGTTTTAGCAGCTTCTAATTTTATTATTGCCGCAAAAAAAAGGTCATCCCGCTTTTTGGAAAAGATCGCTAATAAGGATATGAAAGTTAGAACTATGCCCAAACCTGTCAAAATCAATCTAGACCGTCCCCAGGACGTGTTAGGGTCAAGGCCAATATTTGGAGCGAAAACCCCTGCCAGGGTAAGGGCGATACCATCAGTTAATAATAGAACAGGAATAATAAGATTCGACATAAAAACCTTTTTGAAGAGTGTATTCTTTAAGTGACAAAAGGTGACGGCCGAGAAATGTATTTTTTCGACAAAGGTAATTCCAATATCAGGATATAAGAATTTAGGGATTTAGATCGTAGAGATATACACCCGCTTTTGGGGCCTCAAAATGATCTTGCTGGACACCATAGTTGTCAATAAGTTGGATATGAAACTGCACCCTGTCTCCTGTACAATCATCGCACCCAGTAACATGAGAAAAGATGAACCAAATTCTGTCTATCCCTTTGAGATCTTCTATATCCGCTATGAAACGTTTGACGCTGCTTGAGTTTTCTGCAATGATAGCATTATCTATATTAAGCCCATAAGAAGAAGCATAGTATTTAAAGGGAGTCACACTGCCATAGTGGACATAAACAATATCCTGTTCTTCCATATTTGCCTGGATATAAGCCAAAACAGGCTTAATGTCTTCGCCCATTGGAGGTGTAAGAACATTATCAAATGCGGTAGTGATGGGCATCCAGAGAATTATCATTACCATAGATCCATACACAAGCAAAGCGGCTTTACGATTCAAATTGGCGCAAATGGAATATATTCGACCCAGCCCCTCTGCCATAAGTAAAACTACAAATGGGAACAGAAAGTGCATAAACCTTCCACTTAACGGATATCGTTGCATGACAGATGCAACAGATGCCATCAAGAAGGGTAAAACCATAAGTAAGGCAATTTCCCTGTTTCGTAAAAAAAGGGATACGATGCCAATCAGGATGAGCACAAAACAACCTACAACTAAATATGCTTGATTGAAATTCGGGCTAATATTAGTTAACAAGGAAGTAAATACGCTTTTGTACCAATCCAGATGACCCCAGGGCGGTAAGGGCATGTAATGGTTCTGCCAGTAATCTTTCAGAAATTCGTTACCTATCAAATAGCGTAGCGACATCAAGTATGTCACCAGGAATGTTAGCCCCCATACCATGCCTATGCCAAGGAGCCAGCCAATCTGGGAATATTCCTTCTTGAGGAATCTATCAATTACTAACACGAGACCAATGCCTGCCAATATGAAAGCGGACGGATGGGATACCAAAATGGAAAAAATTCCTGCAATCCCTAACAGGATAAAATTTCGTGTGTATGGTTCTTTACCAAGACATAGGGTCGAGAGGTAGGTAAGCAATAACGCCAACATGACATCGCTGGAATACTGCTTAAGTTCAGAAGAAAAGTAGATCATCGAAGCCGAAATTGAAAACAATAAAACAGCAAACATACCGGATTTTCCGAAATATTTGCTGGCAATGAGATAGATCAAATAAACTGACAGTATTCCTGAGAATATGGGGAAAAGACGAAGGATGAAGTCATGATTCCCAAAAATCAAGAGAATGAATTTCTCTATAAATAAAAAACCTATGGGCGCCCCCTGATCGTAATCCAGGGGCAGGGTCAACTCATAAAATGTGCGGTTTACTATATTGAGGGCCAGGCTGGCTTCGTCAACCCATAGGGAACGATTAACAAAATACTGTCGAAGGCGAAGAATAATTCCCACTGCGACTGCTACACCCCAGAAAAAATCTGGCGTATAGAAAGATTTCAATCGATTTAAAGCTTTTTCATAAAACACTCTGCTAGACCTAACCTTCATTCAATATTGAACTACTTTCAATTCGTAGTCAGAATTATATCCTGTTTTCTAAGGGCATCTGATCTGCCAGAGCAGAGCAATCGCACCAAAAGATGGGTAATGTTTCTGTAAAATATTTACGAACTGTTGTTTAGTGAATTTCGAACCATCTCGTTGGTGGTAAAATAATTCAGAAAAACAATACTTTTACTTTCCTATATTATTCAATCAATCTTTTGAAGTAATGAGATATACATAAGCATACTGCTTCAATAAAACTACCCGCGGTCTATCAGGGATGAAATTGGAATATAACTGCCAATCTGTTTCATATGGGAAATTGCTTAGTGCTAAAAAAAATATTTTCAATTAATTTACAGCAGGAGAAATTTACAACCCCCGGCACAATCCTTTTGCTTGTGCTATTGGCTTATGGCTTCCTCATCCCTTGGATGGGTTTCTATTGGGATGACTGGCCTTTCGCATGGTTCCTGCGCTTTTTTGGCCCCGCTGAATTTATCGAATCGTTCCGCCCATTCCGCCCATTTTTGGGACCGATCTTCCAACTGACCACTACTCTCTTTGGGGGTGATCCTCTTACCTGGCAGGTGATCGGATTAATAATCCGCTTCCTGCTCTCGCTCGAAGTCTGGTTCCTGCTTCGATTGATATGGCCTACCCAGAAGCAAAACACCATGTGGGTGGTCTTCCTCTTTACTGTTTATCCTGCCTACGGACAGCAATGGGTTACATTGACTCACGTAAATCAGGAATTAATTCCCCTTCTCTTTCTTCTTTCTTCATTCATTGTAACGATGTGGCTGGTAAGAAATGGGCGTTACCAAAAACGCCTAACCGTCCTCGCCATCATCCTCCAAGCTATGGGACTTTTCTCAACTGAATATTTTTTCGGTCTTGAAATTTTGCGTTTCTTCTTACTGCTAGCCATCTTTACCGAGACAATACCAGACCGAAAGAAATTATTGCAAAAAACAAGTTTGCAATGGCTTCCATACTTAATTGTGTGGGTGCTCAATGCCGTGTGGACATATTCTTATCATCAATCCACGGCTTATAACTCATATGATTTCAGCCTGTTATCCAGTTCAACGCTTTCGCCGCTGGCGCTCATCAACGAATTTATTACCACGCTTTCACTTTCTGGCTTCACCTCATGGCTTGGGACGTTCAACATCTTCGCAACCGTGGATGGTTCAGCCACACAGGCCATCGCATTTGTCATTCTTTTAGTTACTTCATTTACCGTTTTCTTTGTAATACAAGCACAAACAGGAAACACACCAAACAATTTTGATTCCGAATCACATATTACGCAACATGCAGCAGACTCCTTCGGTTGGTGGGCCGTCGCCATCGGTCTCATTGCCATCTTCGCGGGTAGACTCCCCTCCTGGGCGGCGGGACTGCCTCTGAAAATCGAATTCGATTATGACCGTTTCTTTGTCTCGATCATGCTCGGGGCGAGTCTATTTATCGTAGGGCTGGCAAACTTGGTGTTAAGAGAGGGGCGTGCGAAAGTCATCCTCTTGAGCATTTTGATTGGCATGTCCACCGCTTATCAATTCACAGTCGCAAATACTTATCGGCGTGACTGGGCCAATCAGCAAAACTTTTTCTGGCAGCTTGCATGGCGCATACACGCACTTCAAGAGGGCACAGCCCTGTTGACTTATGAACTGCCCCTTAAATACGTTTCGGATTTTCAACTGATCGCCCCACTCAACTGGATGTATGCGCCCGACCTGAACAGCCGCAACCTGCCCCACGTTCTGATGTTTCTCAAGACGAGATTTACTCCAACAGAACTTCGCGCGGATATGCCCATTGAGCTTACGTATCGTACAGTGAAATTCAGCGGAAATACATCCAACAGCGTGGTGATTTACAAAGAAGCGGATGGCTGCCTGCGAGTGCTTGACCCAATATATGGAAATGCAGAGACCGTCCCGGGCGCGAATATCTATTTAGTCAACGCGATTTCACTTTCCAATCCTGATCTAATCAAAATAGATGCGCCCGAACTTGCTTTGGATAAGACCTTGTTTGGTGCTGAACCCGTGCATGACTGGTGCTACTACTATGAAAAAGCGGAGGCGGCGCGCCAGCAAAATGACTGGGAAGAGGTTGTAAAACTTTACAATAAGGCACAGCAAGATGGATTCAATGCGTCCATGCCTGTTGAAAATTTAGCTTTCATTGAGGCCTTCGCCATGACAGGTGATGCAGACATGGCAATCAAATTGACCGAGCGCACGATCAAGGCACAGGAAATTCTGTGTCCGGCGCTTTATACACTTTGGGGCCGTGTCTCACAGACAAAGGGCTCTTCGGCTGATGTTGAAGCTATCTTGAAGGGTGAGTGCGAACCATAATTTTAGCGGTAGTGCTGAAAACGCTGTTTGAAACGGCGTTTTTGATTCCCAAATTCCCAATTCCCCAATTCCCTACAAACCCAGGGTTGATGTTCTCTAAATCATTGAAGTCAAGCTTTGAATCGAGTAGACTAATACCAAGGCCGAATCTTCATGTTCAAGCTCACACCCATTGCCATAACTCTCTTCATCACGACTGCGATCAATATCGCAGTCTGTTATATTAGCTGGCAAAGAAGAAAAACAAAAGGCGGAATGTTCTTCTGGCTGGGCATAAGTGGGATGACGCTTTGGACACTTGCAGCCGCACTGGATTACGCAGCGGTTCCGCTAAATCTGAAGATTTTCTTTGCCAAGATCGAAGCGATAGGTTACTACAGTGCCTTCTCCTTGTTTGCATTGTTTTCCATGCAATATGCAGGAAATGACCACTGGCTTGAAAAAAGATGGGTCCAAGCTCTATTTGTTTTAATCCCAATTACAAGTATTCTCTTGACCGCAACCAACGAACTGCACAAGTGGATCTGGATAGGGTTTGTGCGAAAAGCAAATAATATCGTCGTTTTCGAGCATGGGCCGTCATTCAACTGGCTTGTCGTCAGCGGCTATTTGTTTATCATTCTCATTTTCATAAATTTGTGGATGGCCTCCCGCAAAGGATCAGATTTTGCGCGGCGTCAGGCACGTATTCTTATGTTCGCCCTCCTTTTTCCAGTTGCGATCAATTTGTTATACCGCCTTGGGGCAGGAGGCGTGGAAGGTGTAGACTGGACTTCCATCACCTTTTCAGTATCCGGTTTATTATTTTTGTACGCACTACACGGTATACGCTTGTTGGATATTGTCCCGGTTGCCCGCGATAAGCTGGTAAACAGTCTGGGCGACGGCATGATCGTGCTGGATATGCAAAACCGCATTATCGATATGAATCATGTGGCAGTGGGCATGTTCTCGTCCGCAATGGAAGAAATTGTAGGCAAAACACTGACAGAACTGGCACCGCTTGCCAGCTCCTTTTTGGAGCGGCCACCTGAACTGGAATTCAAAACTGAGTTGGCAGTTGGCACGGCAAACAAGCACTATTTTGATCTGGTCATTTCGCCTTTGACGGAGGGGCGCAACAAAAATTTGATCGGACGCCTCATCATGTTTCGCGACATCACAGACCGGAAGGAAAACGAGCTGCGCCTCCTACAATTGACTCAGGCGGTTGAACAAAGCCCGACCTCGGTGATCATTACAGACCTAAACGGCAACATCGAATATGCCAACCCTTACTTCTCTATGCTCACTGGCTACACCTACGAAGAAGCTATCGGAAAAAAACCCAGCATTTTAAAATCAGGGCGCACGCCAAATGAGGTATATCGGGATATGTGGCAAAGTATCCTAGCAGGGCACGCCTGGCGGGGCGAGTTCTTAAACAAGAAAAAAGATGGAGAACTGTACTGGGAACAGGCTGTTATATCCCCTGTTCTGGGCCCCGAAGGGAACATCCTCAACTTCATTGCCGTCAAGGAAGATATCACTGAGCGCAAACAGGCCGAGTATGCTTTGCGGGCAAGCGAAGAGCGTTTTCGTCAACTCGTGATGTCTGCTCCAGATGCGGTCTTTGGCATTGACGAAAATGGAAGCATAGTATTCGCTAATCACCAGGCAGCCAGCTTGCTTGGATATGAAGATGATGAAATGCTTGGAAGACCCGTCGAGATCCTGGTACCGGAAAGCCTGCGTGATAAACATGCTCTACATCGTGCCGGTTATTTCGGTGATCCTCACACTCGCACGATGGGATCTGGCCTTGAATTGAGTGGAAAGCGCAAGGATGGTAGCGAAGTCCCCGTGGAGATTAATCTAAGTTATTCAACAACAGAAAAAGGACCGTTGGTGATTGCCTTCATGCGCGATATCACAGAGCGCAAACAGGCAGAAGATCAACTAAGAAGTGCCTATGTTCAACTTGAAGAAAAAATAACAGAGATTGAAGATTTACAAATGATTTTGCGTGAACAGGCACTACGAGACTCCCTGACGGGCCTGCACAACCGACGCTTCCTCAAAGAGACTTTGGGACGCGAACTCGCCCGTACAGAGCGGGAGGGATATTCAATTTGCTTTGCTTTGATAGATATTGACCATTTCAAAAATATAAATGACATGTATGGTCACGCAGCGGGCGATAATGTTTTACAAAACCTTGCGAACTATCTGATCAAACATACACGTACGGGGGATATCGTCTGTCGCTATGGAGGTGAGGAATTTCTCATTGTTCTGCCAAATACAACGCTCGACACTGCTGCTCAAATTGCCGAGAGGCTGAGGATCGCATTTCAAGAATCAAGCGTTCTTGAGTACGACAGAGAAATAACGACCACCATATCCTGTGGCATTTCAGAATTTCCAGCTGATGGTTCCACTGAAAAAGAAGTGCTTGAAGCGGCAGACAGAGCCCTATATGCCGCCAAACAAAACGGGCGGAATCAAGTTGCGCTTTGGTCGAAGATCAAAAGTAATTAACCAGCTGCACTATATTGAGCATCAAATCCCGACCACTCTTGGTATAATTCGCGCCTATGGATAAAAAGTACCACATCTGGACCGAAGGATGCCAAATGAACGTGGCCGACTCTCAGCGGGTTGGTTCTTCATTGGAGCATCTTGGCTACACCCTTACCCAAACCATCGAAGAAGCGGATGTTATTGTTTTAAATACCTGTGTCGTGCGTCAGTCAGCAGAAGACAAAGCAATGGGACGTGTTACCTCGCTTGCGCCGCTAAAAAAGAAAAATCCCAACCTTGTTATTAATGTGATGGGCTGTATGGTCGGTGTGCGCGGTGCGGAAAAAATGCGCGAGAGACTTCCATTTGTGGATGTCTTTTCTCCACCCTCTGACCCTGGCCCATTAATCTCACACCTTACACAAGGTGAAATCCGTTCGCTGGAAGATTCTGAAACCACACGGCGCTTCCTCATGATGGATGATGAACTGATACTGCCCATTGCGGAGCAGGGCAAACTTGTCAGTGCGCATGTGCCGATTGTTTATGGTTGCTCCCATGCCTACACGTTTTGTATCATCCCATCCAAACGCGGCGGTGAACGCTCGCGTCCTGTGGGTGATATTGTGTCAGAAGTCCGCTCGCTGGCGCGGCAGGGTGTGAAAGAAGTGACTCTACTGGGTCAGATCGTGGATCGATACGGCAAGGATATTCCCGACGGGCCCAATCTCGCGGCCCTCTTGCGGGTTCTGCATGAAGTAGAAGGCATTGAGCGTATCCGCTTCCTCACTTCGCACCCAAACTATTTTGATGACGACCTCATTCAAACCATCGCCGAACTTCCGCGTGTGATGCCGCATATCGAACTCCCCATTCAGGCGGGCGATGATGAAGTGCTGGTCAACATGAAACGCGGGTATACCCAACAGCAATATCGTGATCTTGTGGCAAAAATCCGCTCGCAAATTCCAGATTGTTCCATCGCGACGGACATCATCGTAGGATTCCCCGGCGAGACCGAGGAACAGTTCATGGAAACCTACCGCGTCCTTTCTGACCTGAAACTGGATGTGGCGCATCTGGCTCGTTACTCGCTGAGAGAGGGAACCGTCGCCACCCGCCGCATGGACGATAACGTACTCGAAGAGGATAAACTCCGCCGCCTGCACATACTGGATGACTTGCAGGAAGAAATCGTGGCTGAGATCAATAAGAAATACCTCGGCGAAACTGTCGAAGTCTTGTTCGAGGATCAAGTCAAAGGCCGCTGGCGTGGACGCACTCCTACCAACAAGATCGTTTTCGTTGAATCAGATGATGAGCTAAGAGGCAAAACTATCCCTGTTACCGTCACATGGACAGGGCCGTGGTCGATGCAAGCTGTGTTGCTCAAACAACCTGCCTTGATCTCCTTGTAATCCCCGTAGGGGCACAGCGGTGCTGTGCCCCTTTTTTAACTCTGGAATCCATTAGCTAGCTGATGGATATGTTGGGTGGCAAGCGGCTTAAAAAGTGCGTCGTACCCCGGCGCGCAAATACCCCAACGGGCACAATGCAGGCGAATTTTGCCAATTTTTCAGGATTTATTCGCACCATTCGCACATTCGTATTATTCGCGTTAAGAAATTCCTGACTTTGCAAAAGCTATGATTTGGGCGCGGAGACCGCGCCCCTACATTATTTATCGGGGTTTATAATTTCGTCACATCCTATGTCCATCAACGAACTATTCAGTACCTTCGCAAACAACCTGCTTCCCATTTTGCTCATCGCAACCGCAGGCTACGTCCTCGGCAAAACCCTCATTGTTGACTCACGTACCATAGGGCGCATTGTCTTTTATATCTTCAGTCCATTGTTGGTTTTTAATTTGATGGTTACCAGCCAGTTGAATTTGGGACAGGCCTTTACCACTGTGGCATACACCACCATTTTCGTTATCGCAATGGGGCTACTTGCGCTCATCTTCGGAAAGATATTTCAACTCGATCGACCACAATTATTGGCAGTCATTCTCACCGTTGCATTCGGTAACACAGGCAATTATGGGCTACCTTTGGTCAAATTTGCATTTGGGGATGAGGCGCTGGCGGTTGCTTCCATATTTTATGTGACCACCACCATCCTCTTCAACACCGCTGGGGTGATCATCGCTTCGCTTGGACATACTGACTTGAAATCCGCTATACTGGGTGTGTTCAAACTCCCCATCGTCTACGGCGTGATATTGGCATTATTGGTCAAGGCTACAGGGCTTCAGATCCCAATTCCACTTTCACGCACGATTGAGATTGCCGCCAGTGGAGCGGTTCCGCTTATGATCGTTTTGCTGGGATTGGAATTAACCAAAATTCAATGGTCGCATAGCTTCCGCGCAATGGGTGTAGGTGTGTTCACAAAATTGATCCTTGGCCCCGTAGTCGGTCTTTTGCTTGCCAGTTTATTTGGCTTGCAGGGGCACAGCCACCAAGGCAGTGTGATCGAAGCGGCCATGCCTGCCGCAGTTGCAACTACTGTCGTCGCAACGGAATATCATCTGGAGCCTTCACTGGTCACAGCCATTGTTTTTCTCGGCACGATATTAAGTCCGCTTACGCTCACGCCATTGATCGTGTTTTTATCGAGGTGATGAAATGCTCAACCTACGGAAATTTTTATTACAGATATTCATGATCATGCTGACAGCGGCGACCATGTCTATGAAACCCGAGCAGGTAAAGGGTCAGGGTGGAATCGAGGTGGAGAATCCAAACGTGGTGGTCAACTTTGGGCAGTCGATCACATTTCAAGCCAGGATCAAATCTCCGATCCCAACCCAGCAGGTATCACTTCTTTTTCGCGGCGTGAATGAAGATGTGACGCGCGTTGAAACGGTGCAGGTGGCCGAAGACGGCTCGGTGAGTTTTACGTATGACGCTTCGCTGAATGTTTTCCCGCCTTTCAGTTGGATCGTGTTTTGGTTTCAAGCCACACTGAATGACAACAAAATCTACACCAGCGCGCCGATCCAATTTCAATATAAGGATGATCGTTTTCCGTGGCGCGATATCACCCAGGCTAATGTCACGGTGCATTGGTATGCGGGTGATGACGCCTTTGGCGCCGCCGCATTGGACGCCGCGGGTGCGGGCATGCTTTCGATGAATGAGATCATCCCGATCTCGCTGATCGACCCGATTGAAATTTATATTTATTCAAATGTCACCGACCTGCAAAACACATTACTGCTGGGCGGCGAAGAATGGGCAGGCGGACATGCTAGCCCCGAACTCGGTGTTGTGCTGGTTGCCATCGCGCCCGGCGCAAGCCAATCGATTGAAATGGAAACAAAGATCCCACACGAACTTGCCCACGTCATGTTGTATCGTTCGCTCGGCGAAAAATATACAGGCCAGCCCACCTGGTTGATCGAGGGCATCGCTTCGATGGTGGAACTCTATCCGAATCCAGATTATGCTCACGCGCTGGAGATAGCGAGCGAAAATAATTCGTTACTTGCATTTGATGACTTATGCGCCTCCTTCCCCGCCGACGCTGGCTCAGCGTTTCTGGCTTATGCCCAATCCCAATCATTCGTTACCTACATCCGCAATTCGTTTGGCACCTCCGGATTGACAAGGTTAACCAATTCGTACAGCGAAGGGTTCACCTGTGAACTTGGCGCAACCAACGCGCTCGGCACTCCGCTCAGTCAACTGGATGCGCGCTGGCGCGAGAGTGTATTGGGGCAAAATACTACGGGCGTTGCCATGCGTAACCTTGCGCCATTTGTATTGCTCATGGCAATGGTATTGGTCGTGCCGATATGGGGTGCAATCAACATGCTGCGTCAAAGGAGAAAAAATGGAAACCAATCCAAATGAAATCATTCGTGTGCACATCGTTATAAAAGGACGCGTACAGGCTGTGGGCTTTCGCGCCCATGTGGAATTCAACGCGCTGCGCATCGGCGTTCTCGGTTGGGTGCGCAACATTGGGCGCGATAAGCTGGAAGCAGTAGCTGAAGGGACGCGCGCTCAAATTGATGAATTCATTGAGGTGGTCAAAAAGGGTCCGCTCTCTTCACGTGTGGATGAAGCAAAGATCGAGTATGAACCCACGACGGGTCAGTTGGAAGGGTTTACAGTGAAAAGAAGTATGTAACAGTACAACGTTGAAACGTTCAAACGTTTGAACGTTTCAACGTTGGGTTACGCAAACCCCAAGCCTCTTTCCTTCAACGAAATCCATTTACCCTGGCCGATCACCAAATGATCGAGCACGTCTACATCCAATAATTTTCCTGCTTGCACAATAGCACGCGTTACAGCCACATCATCGGGGCTGGGGGTTGGGTCACCGCTGGGGTGGTTATGGGTAACGATGATTCCGGAAGCATTGGTACGGATCGCTTCTTTGAACAACTCTCCCACACGCACTTGCGAAGAATTGACTGAACCTTTATACACTTCCACGATTTCCAGCACGCGATTCCGTCTATCCAAAAGGATCACACGCAAATGTTCCTGCTCCAAAGCGGACATGTCGTACTGCACCAGGGCCGCCGCATCCGCTGGGCTATTAATGGCAAGCTTCTCTTCAGGAGATTCCAAGGTCAACCTTCTGCCCAATTCAATCGCGGCCTTGATCTGCGAAGCCTTGGCCTCGCCCATCCCATGCTGATCCATCAACTCTTTGAGCGGCGTGCGATGCAGTCCGCGCAATCCGCCAAACTCCTGTAACAAGCGTTGACCCACCTCCACAGCATTTTCACCCTGCACGCCAACGCGCAGTAAGATAGCGATCAACTCCGCATTGGTTAATGCCTGCGGGCCAAGCGAAGCCAGCCTCTCGCGCGGGCGGTCTGATTCATGCAAGTCTGAAATTCGATAGGTTGGTTTGGAATTAGATTCGGTCACAGTGTTCTCCCGGCTAAAAGGTTGGCTTATTTTACAACCAATTTCCTTTTGGTTGTCTTTTTGTTGAAATTGTTTATTGGAAATCGTGGTGGTTGTAAGTCGGATTGGTAATCCGACTTACATTGTGCCTCATAATATGGCGTTCTATCACGGCAACTTCCAGAGAACCTGAAAAAATAAACTCATTTTCTATCTGACAAAAACAACAAAAAAACTGGAGAAAAATTCGCCAGTTTTTTTGTTTGCTCGACTATGGGCGACCAGGTCCGCCGCCACCTCCAGGTCCACCACCGCCGGGCCCGCCACCTCCAGGGAGACCTGGGCCACCAGCACCAGCGCCGCCAAAGTCTGGTCGGCTGCCGAGGGAAGATTCAAAGCCTGCAACGTTTCCACGCGCCTGAGGCATTTGTCCGCGGGCGAATTGGGTGGTGATTTCATCAAACTTGCCAGAGAACTGAGTCAGATCAGGGCCGCTGGAATCTGCACCGCCAAAACTTTGTAAGCCAGATTGTGCGTTTTTACCAAGCTGTGCAAGGTTGAGCAATTCTTCAGTGCTGAGCTTGTTATCGCCCATTGCGGCATTTGCGGCATCTACGAAAGTAAAGGCTGATTGCAGTGCAGACAGTTTATCTGTGGGAATATTATTTGCCTGGATCTGTGAAATTTGATCCACACGTCCCTGCTGGTCGGCTTGCAAAACGGAGATCATATCCTGCGCCTGTGTTTGCAATTCCTGAGCATTGGTTTGCGCCTCTTGCGCAGCGGATTCCAACTGGGCAATTGATTCTTCTGCTACCGCCAGTCCCTGCTCTAACGTACTGCTGATCTCCTGCAAGGATGAGTCAATGGATGAAAGCGTGTCATTCAATTGAGATAGTTCTGATTCAATCGCGTTCAATTCCGCGATCATTTCATTCGCGAGGTCGCCGTACAAAGCGTAGTATTCGGCCAGCAGATCTTCTGCATACTCCACATAGTAATCAGCGTAGTAATAATAATCATAGACATATACAACTTCTTCGCTGGTGACGGCATCATCGGTAGTAGTGTATGTAACAGCAGTGCTGGTCTGCTCAGTAGCGGCAATGGCTTCTGCCACAGCCTCATCGATCATGGCAGCAAGTTCTTCTTCAGTCAGGTTGACGTATTCCACTGTAGGCCCCGGGGTGGGTGTGGCAGGCATGGCAGTCAACACATTGGCGTTGACGGTTGCCTGTGCAAGAGCCTGTGCCTGTTGTGTACCAGCTATAGCGGTGTTGACAACATCTTCTGAAGCTGTGCCTGCAGGCAATCCACAAGCGACGAGCAGGACTGCCAATAGGAATGCACTCAAAACGGTTCGAAGCATGGTTTTCATTTTTTGTTCCTCCAAATAATTCGATTAGTATTTATCTGGTGGTCGAGTGGGCAGTACGCGACGCGGTCTGCCATATCGACCCCCATTTCTTGGTTACGTTTCAATATGTGGTCTCCCCCTTACGGGGACTTCGCGATACGTTCCTCGCTTTCGCTCGGAACTACTCGCCCACCACATTTATTTTCATCATACTCGCGGCGATGAACAATGAGCTTTACACTTTTGTCCGGGCGCAGAGTAACACTGGGTTTCGGTTTTGCAAGGTTGGTTTGAATCGGCAGGATATTCCATCTGCGGGCGATCATTGCTAGTACGGCGATGGCTTCGGTCATTGCGAAGTGTTCGCCAATGCAAATTCGATTCCCACCGCCGAAGGGGAAGAATGCATATCGCGGAAAGGAAGGCCCTTCGAGGCTGAACCAGCGTTCAGGTCGGAACTGAAGCGGATTGTCATAAAAGCGCGAGTCATGATGCGTCACCCATTGACTCATCAAAACAGTTGAGCCTGCGGGGATGTGCTGTCCGCCGATCTCGCAATCGTGAATGGCTTGTCGTCCCATTGCCCAGGCAGGCGGACGAATTCGCAGAGTCTCTTTCACGATCATACGGGTGTAGGATAAATTTTGAATATCGACGGAAGTAGGAAAACGATCACCAAGTATCGAGTCCGCTTCGGCTTGCAGTTTCAGTTGCACTTCGGGATGATGCGCGAGCATATCCCAACACCATGCCAAAAGGAGAGCGGTTGTTTCGTGGCCTGCCAGCAAAAAGGTGAGGATATGCGCGTGGATTTGTTCATCAGTGAATTGCCCGTTATTGTTTTCTTTTAGAATGTTGATGAGGGCGTGTTTCGCACTTTCCGATTGCGGATTCTTCAAGAGCGACTCTGTCACCTGGCGTAGATCTGTGCCTGCCTGTTGGAATTTTGGAAATAGACTTCGCATTGAATCCGAAAGCGGAAGTTGAGCAAGCGGAAAGAGTTTGATCAGCGTCTGCATCGACTCGCTCACACGTTCAACTGCGCCTGTGGGTGCGCTGCCAAAGAATGACCAGAGCGCTATGTTCAATGTGAGGCGCATCATTTCATTAGACATATCCACCTGCGTGCCATTTTGCCATTTTGAAATATGCGTGAATGTGTTTTCATTCATCAAGGGCAGGTACTCTTCCATGCGTTGATGATGAAATGCGGGCTGCAATGCCCGCCGCTGCGCGAGATGTTCCCCGCCTTCGCTGGTGAGCAGACCTTCGCCAAGAATGATGCGCGCTCGCTGCAAGCTGGGGCCTCTGATAAAGTTGGCCTGCTGTTTCACCAAGACGTGTTCGACGAATTCAGGGTGGCTCAACAAAAATAGGTCGCGCTTGCGGAGTTTGACATGCGCCATATCGCCTTGCTCGCGCGCAAGTTCGGTCAGCGCATCGAGCGGGTTGCGAAAGACCTTCCACAAAAAAACAAGATTGGATGTTTTATAACTGGGCGGTTCAAGAATTAAATTTGTTTCCATCGGCTATCTCCTTTATTGATAGCCAAAGGATACTGGTTTGCTGTAATACTGTCCGCCCGTTGTGGTGGGGAATATCTCCCCCTATTTGGTGGGTGAAAGCCATGTCACTCTGAGCGAGCGTTTTTCGCGAGCGAAGAGTCTCGGACAATGATGAAAGAGATCCTCACCACACTGGCGCACGGCGCAAGTGTCGCTTCGCTCAGGACGACATCAGCGGATAAGATAAAAAGCGACGAACAAATCATCGCTTTTTATCTCCGTTCATCTCTGTTCATCACGGTTACAACTCTTCAGGCAGCACCAACCCATACCTCACCGCCATCAACGCGGCTTGGGTTCTATCATTCACCCCCAACTTCGCAAACAAATCACTGACGTAACCTTTCACGGTCATCTCGGTCAACACCAATTCGCTTGCAATTTCCTTGTTGCTTTTTCCGCGCGCGAGCAATTTTAGGATTCCGCGCTCGCGTTCGGTGAGTGAGTCAAACGGGTCATCGGGCATGGGAGCGTGCGCCATTAATCGGCGGGCGATGTCAGGGTGCAATTGCGGCTTGCCTTGCGCTGCTCCACGAATCGCAGCGACCAGATCATCGCCGTTCATTTCCTTCAATAAGAATCCACTTGCACCAGCACGTAATGCCGCATATACATGGGCTTCGTCACTGAAAGTAGTTAGGATCAAAACAGGCAGTTCGGGGTAAACAGGCCGTATCTGTTTCAACGCATCCACGCCGTTCATTTCGGGCATCTGCAAATCCATCAACACCACATCAGGCTTGTGCTTCTTGATCAACGCCAACACTTGCGATCCGTTACTGGCTTCGGCTACCACACGCATATCTTTCTCCGCGTCGATGGTCATTTGGAGTCCGCGGCGCACAACTTGATGATCGTCAACGATGAGGATTTTTAGCATGATATCTTTCTCCAAAGTCTGGAGACTTTGGACTCCAATTAGGCTGGTAATGGAATTTTGAACGACAATATTGTACCGTGTCCGATTTCAGACTCAATAGTTAGCTCACCGCCCAGTGCAAAGACGCGCTCGCGCATTCCGCGCAGGCCGTAATGTCCCACGGGCACGGCGCGCGTGTCAAAACCATTTCCATCATCTGTGATCGTCACATGCAGCATCGAATCATTTTTGATTTCAACGCGCACATTCCTGCCGCCACTATGCTTCATCACATTTTGCAAAGCCTCCCGCAGCACCCAAAGCGCCTCATCCGCAATTTGATTTGGGATGATGACTCGCTCGGGCATTTTCAGCGTGATGGAAAGCAAGGCCCCGCCTTCTGGTCCGCTTTGGCGTGAAAACGCTTCGCACTCACTGCGAACTGATTCAGCAAAATCAACGTTCCCCTCGCTGGCAGTATTCCGCAGTTGATCGAGCAGCAATCTCATTTCCTTCAACGTATTGCCTGCCAACTCTTCCAACTCGGCCAGTTTTCCCTTTAGAGGATCAGGCATGGAGGCTTTGAGTCCGCGTGCCATGAGGTGCATCCCGAACATTTGCTGTGTCACCGAATCATGCAAGTCGCGCGCAATCCTTTGTCTCTCCTCATAAGCCGCAATGGATTTTTGATCCGCAACGATCTGCTCGGTTTTCTCCTTTACATGCAGTTCAAGGTTTTGATTCAATTCATAGAGCGACTCATACGCATTTGCATAAGCCAGTGCCAGTGCTGCTTGTCCTGCCAGCGCATTCAAACGATTTATTTCATCCGTGTCATAGACTGGGCCTGCTCGGCGTGGTCCTAGCCAGTAGCCGCCAACTGAAACATTGCCTGCCACAAGGCGGGTATTCCAGGCGGGCATGAGATGAGCAGGCGGCACATCAGGTTCTGGGAATAACTTCAATGCACCCCACTCCGCACCGATCTGGTTTGGAAACACATCATTCAGCAAATGGATGATCTCTTCACGTCGGTTTGCGCGTGCCAACAAATATTGCATGGAGTGAATTGCTGATTCAAACTTGATCCTGTCTGGGTACAAAAGTTTATCCAACCATGATTGCATGAATTTGCGGGTTGGCTCAAAAAGAAGCGCCGCTACAAAAACGCTGATCAATGGCGCCAGCGGACGTGACGTCAGCGAATCTGCAAAAAGGCTGGTCAGGCTTGTGGTGAGGGCCAGGTATAAGGTCAGGAGCAGAAGCGAGACGGCCCCATAAGCCAGAGTCCGCCTGAGGACTCGGTCAATGCCAAAGAGGTCATGTCGCAATATGGCATATGAAATTCCAATCGGGACAAAAAGCTGAAAGATGAGCAAAAGGTTGTAGGAAAAAATATCCCAGCCAAGGGCAAGCGTGAGCGGACGTAGCCAAAGTGGAATCTCCGCGAGGAGCATACTGAAGACTACCACCCGCGCGCGCTGCGCATCCAAAAGATGGTCAGGGTTTGTATCGCGCACTACAAGAAGTAAATTTCTGATAAAGAAAATAATGACGAATGTGAACCATAAAAATAATAAACTAATCGTAATAATGCGCTGCCAGGCGAATGAACTGAATAAAAATACTGTGAGCAGTAGCGCTGAAAAAATATACCCGCTCGCAACCGCCCGGGTGGGTGTTTCTGTACGGCGTGGAAATCGCACGCTGACGTGCAATGCCATTGGGAGCAGGATCGCTGCCTGTATCAGACGCAGAGTCAAATAGGCATTGATAAAATAAACCAGCGGCCTGCCCGGTTGAATGGCAGGCAGGTCGCTCAACTCAAATGGGATGAGTAAAAAGAATGCGAAGAAAATTGAAAAGCATGCAACAAGCGCATGGCTCTCCTGCGGACGCACGAAAGCAGGAATAAGTCCCGTAACGAGGATCAGCAGAGAAACGGTTGCAGAAAAGGGTGTGAAGGTTTCATAAACAGGTTGTCCGCTGTCGTAGGCTGCCCAACCAAGAAGCGCGGTATTAAAAACAAGAGCCGCGATGATTGGAGAAAATAACGCGATACTTTTCCTCATTATGATTGAATTGTAGGATGTGAAGGGGGAAGGGTCAAGGAGAAAAAAAGAGACCGATTGCTCGGTCTCTTTTTTCTTTCGATGTTATGGCGTTGGTGTAGGGATTGGGACTTCCGTTATTTGGATCGCATCCACCTCGGCTGGGTCTGGTGCACCACTTGTCGGAGCAATGATAATAATATAGTTGTAGGCTCCTTCTGGCGGCAAGCTTGTCGCGTTGTCTACATCTATAAGAATGCCTGTGCCAGGATCGGGATACAGATCCGTCAATTGAACTTCCTGATTTACATCCTCGGGGCCCGCGAGCGGTCCGACATTAGAATTGTCGTCAGGAAGACCATCGCCCCAGTAAAATACCTCGTAATAATAGTCACCCACGTCGGAATTGGAAATACCTATGATGATGTGATCCATGTATACTGCACCGCCATTATTGAATTCATAAAAAACTATATCGTAATAATCATCCGGCGTGGCGGCCACGTATACCGGATTTCCACTGATATCTACAATAATGTATGAAGCCACATAATGAGGAGGTGGTGGAGTATTAACATAATCTTGCACAATTTCGCCGACATCATCATCGGGTGTGCCAATATTCAGTTCCGGCGGCACCGTTGCTAAAACCCATGAAGGATCTGGAGTAGATGTTATTCCCGGTGGTGGATAGATGCAAGGCAAAGGCCCACCAAAGTTAGTGGCTGCGGGGTCTTGGCAAGTTGTCGGTGGATAGGTGCAAGGCAAAGGTCCGCCAAAGTTGCTGGCAGCGGGGTCTTGGCAAGTTATCGGCGGATAGGCACAAGGTAGGGGACCGCCAAAGTTGGTAGCCGCAGAGTCCTGGCAAGTGGTGGGTATAGGTGGTGTCCCCTCATCATTGGGAGGCTTGTTGGTTGCAGTAGCTGTGGAAGTATTCGCGGGAGGGGTAGTAACCACCGTAACAGGAGGTGATACTGTTACCGATACTGGCGGGGTTTCTGTAGTAGTTATAGGCACAACACTTGCTGATGGTGTAGCGCTCGGCTGGATTACAACAAAAGGGACAAAGAAAGGATTATCACCAGAAGGCGTAAGATAACTGCCCAGCCATGAAAATGGGGTAAGTATCTGCGGGTTAATGAGGGGGCGTGGACCACCCCGACCGTCATCAGCACCAATTTCCAAACTTGATCCCATTCCCGCCTGTAAACTCCATTGCGGCACCGCCCACAACGCAAACCAACCTGCTATCATCATTAATAGGATGCCAACTGGCACAATAAAGATAAGCAGGCTCCAATCTCGCCGGTCGCGGTTTGTCATTCTCATGATGGACCCTCCTTTGCCTTCTTAACGGGCAAAGATACAACGAACTTACTTCCGGGATTCTTCTGCTCATCATGTCCCGGGCTTTCCGCCCAGATACGGCCTCCATGCGCCTCAACAATCCCTCGCGCTATAGCAAGGCCTAATCCTGGGCCGCCCCCTTTGAATTTTGTCTTTCCAGAAGAATGCATAAGCACTTCGCCCGTTTGATTGAACTTCTCAAATATCAATTGCGTTGAGGAAGGGTCAATCCCGATTCCCGTATCAGAAACAGTCACTTCCACCTGTGGCACTACGTCTCCGTTCAGATATCTTCCCAACACTTTGACCGAACCCCCATCGGGCGTAAACTTGATCGCATTCATAATAAGGTGATAGAAAACCTTCTGGATCAAATCAGGGTCGGCAGAAATAGGCGGCAAATCATCAAGCCCAAAAGTATCAAGGCTGATATTCCGTTCGTACAACGAATCAGCAAATCCCTTGTTTACTTTCTTGATAACCGCGTCCATTTGTATCGATGTTTTCTTAAGAACAAGCGCGTTGCTGTCAATACGGGAAACATCCAGCATACTATCCACCACATCTGCCATGCGTTCCGAGCCTTCCAAAATTCCCTGTGCCAATTTAAATAATTCCGGGTCATTCTTTGAATCCTGCTCCAACATTTGGGAATACCCCATAATAAGCGTCAGGGGTGTGCGTAGTTCATGAGCAGAGATCTGAATAAAATTAGTCTTCGTCTTGTCGATTCTTTTGAGGGTCTCGTTGATCCGCTCCAATTCACGAGTACGCTCCTGAAGTCGAACCGTCATTTCATTAAAGCTATTCGCGAGTTCTCCGATTTCATCTTTTGAGTTAATGCGTGTGCGTTGATCAAGATCACCGCCGGCAATAGCCTGCGATGTATTCACAAGGGAATATAACGGCCCGGTAATCATTCGTGAGATAAAAAAGCCGATCAAAATCACAAAGAGAAACAATACTGCAAATATTTTTATATAAGTATCCCTGCTTAACTCGCCAGATTGCAGCACATATTCGGATGACAATACCACAGCATATACGCCAATAAGGTCATTCCCCACTTGCAAGGGGCCGCGCACCAGCCTGTACTTGTGCCCATCTAATTCAAAATCCTCGCCTCTTACAATATCGTTTGAAACAATAGTCTCCTTATATTCCGCCGCTGAAATTGCAAGCATATTCAATGTTTCTGAACCTGTCGTACCCAATGTGGTTGCTATGGCTTGCCCATTCCCGCTGTAAAAAATAAGGTCAGCAAGTACATAACCCTTGAGCAAAGACTGAATACTGCGAATAGAAGTGCCAACTACCACTACCCCGGAAAACCTGCCGTCCAAACGCAATGGCATGGAGGTGTAATAATAAGTCTCATTGTTAACCAGGTTGATGCCTAATGCGCGGCGCGGCGCTTCATCCACATCTTTATGATTCAAGAAGGGAGTAACTATCGGCAAATTTGCGGCGCCGGTATCCTGTTCCACCAATTGCACTTCCCCATTTGAATTGACATAAATATGAAGTTGTTCAATTCCATCAGCTGAGATCAAGATCAAATTTTGGGCACCTCCTTCCCCTAAAAGCATCGGCCCCGCCAATTCAAACGCCTTCATCCTATCCCCATCCACAACAGCCTGTGCAACTCCCTCCGTATAAATAATTCCACGTGCTAATTCAACATGTTCGGTTTCAAGCCGCACAAAACTATCAGAGACGACACGCCCAGCTTGAAGCAATTGATTTGTAAGGCGATCACTCATACTATTCGCCACCAGGCGCGTAACAACATAGACCCCGATCACAGCTACGATCACGGTCAGTATTAAATAAGGCAGGATGACTTTTAAGCGTATGCTCATAAAAGTCCCTTCGCGCAAGGAGCGCAAAGGTTTATGAAATCATTATACAGAGCGAAATGACCGATTTTTTATACTGCAAGACAATTAAAACGGGAACGATTTCTAAATTATACCTAGTTTCACAAACTTAATCGCTTCAATTTTGACCTGAGAACTAGCTCCACCTACCCGTGCATTCCCTCCCCCTATAACTGTTTGACAAAATGCACAAGCCTCTCCACCTCAAAATACCCTAGTTTCAAATGCGCCTGGATGCTTGCCTCGTTATCCAGCCAGGTATCCGAAGCCATCTCAGTGCAGCCCTTGTTGCGTGCCCAATCCTCCGCTGCATGAGTTAAGAAGCCAGCAATCCCCTGACCGCGAATATTTGGATACACGAACCAACCTTCAATGTAACCAACTGGACTAGTCTCACACCCTTCCCCATATTCTCTGATACGTGCCTCGATCATCCCAACTGGCCTGCTATCCACCAATGCAAAGAAGACCGCATCATTATCGCTTGCCAGGATATCATCCAAATCAAAATCCAGATATTCATCAGGCGCTTCAGGCCAAATGCCTTTGCGCATTTTGAACCACTCAGCCTTGTCTTCAAATGTGACGCGGTGCAGCACAATTTCCATATATCTCCGATATAAAAAAAGACCCTAAAGGTATCGAATACCTTTAGGGTCTTTAGTATAAACCTATTCTTCGCCGCGTTTTGCGAGGGTATGATCAAGCATCAACACGGCTGTGCCGCGCTCTTCGATCAACTTCAAATCTGCAACGAGCTGGGCAGCATTCTTCTCTTCTTCCACCTGTTCTGTAATGAACCACTGCAGCAAAATTTGCGCGGGATAATCCTTCTCTTTCAGCGCAATTTCATACAATGAATTAATGGAAAATGTAACCATAGCCTCGTGTGCAGCTACTTCCTCAGCAACCTCCAGATTGGAGGCCCATTCAGTTTTCGGCGCATCAATGGCCTTGAGGATTACTTTTCCGCCACGCTCCAAAAGGAAGTCATAGAACTTCATGGCATGAACGCGTTCTTCAGCCTCCTGTACACGCATCCAGTGGGCAAAACCCATCAGGTTTTTGTTTTCAAAATAGGCAGCCATTGAGAGATACAGATAAGAGGAATACAACTCTTTGTTGACCTGGTCATTTATTGCATCTTGCATCGTTTTGCTTATCATAAGTGCCTCCTTGCGTAATTAAATTATACATATATTTCGGCAAAAGAGAATAAGTAATAACTTGGTTTATTCTCTTTGTGCAAGAAAATCAATATCCTGCTGACTAGCACAAGGTCAGCTAATCTCCAAAGACAAACAAATCACTAATCGACTCGTGATTAAAGTTATGACGGATCGCACTCGCAAAAACAGGCGCCACAGACAGCACTTTGAGTTTTGGATGCATTTTCTCAGGCGCAATATGGACAGTATCCGTTGTGATAATTTCGCTGATCTGAGGCACAGCCGTCAGCCTATCCAATCCACCTCGACTGAACACCCCGTGTGTGCAAATGACAATAATGTCTTCAATGCCTTCGCCAATCAACACACGGCTCAACTCCAAGATGGATCCGCCTGTCGCAATCTCATCATCATAGATCAAAGCGCGTCTATGCCCACGTACCTGACTCCCCACCAAGCCACTGATGATAACCTCAGTATCCGAAATGCGTTCCTTATTCCCAGCCGCAACGGGCAGACCCAGCGTCCGCGCAAAACGTGCCGCAGATTTTGCCTGACCCATATCCGGCGCAACGATGACCGCGCCGCTCAAGTCACAGGTGGAAAGGTATTCCTTAAACACCAAGCGACTACTCAACGGATCAGTGGGCATGCCAAAGAAACCATGCACTTGTGGCGAGTGGAACATCATGCTCATCACGTGGGTTGCCCCGGCAGTCTTTAACAGGTCTGCAACCAAGCGCGCCGTGATCGAAATGCGAGGCGCATCTTTTTTATCCGAGCGCCCAAACGAATAATATGGGATGATCGCATGGATCTCAGAAGCCGCTGCGCCGCGTGCAATATCGATCATCATCAACAATTCCATCAAATGATCATTGACTGGCTGAGAAAGCGATTGCACGATATAAACACGGCGATAACGTACACTCGCGCCCAACTGAATATACATATTGTCATTACTGAATCGCGAGATGTGGGTCGCATCCAAAGGAACGCCTAACTTTGAGGCAATATCCTCCGCCAACTTCGGATTGGAACTTCCGCTGAAAAAACGCACCTCTTCAGCAGGGATCGAGGCATTTGTCATTGGTTCTGTGCTCATAAAATAATCAACCTTATTCACCTTGCTTAATTTTATTCTTCTGAAATCTGCTCACAAGAAATGCGCTTACAAAATACCAAAATCCGAGATCAAGAAGCAACCACAATAGATTAGATTCAGAGCAATTCTCTCCTGGCGGGCAGGGTCCCCAGGCCAGATAAAACTGCAAAGGAAAACCAAGTGGAAATGTATCCGAGATGGTCGATGTCACGTATATTCTCCATAGCCAACTGGAGAGGGCTAACAAGATGAAGGCAACAACAAACTTTACAGCCGCAGGTTTATAGAACGAATTCATAGACCTGTTTTCATTTGTTTTGCAAGATCATCCAGAAGTTCAACGCAAATATTTGCCAACAGGCGTTTCTGTTCGATTTTGCTCAACATAATATGTTCAGACTTTAATGCTTCCTCATATGCGCCTTGAACAATCGTAAAAATTTGCTCATCAACCCTGGATAATTTTATCTTCCTAACGATCTTTTGTTTTAGATCAAAATACGAGCCAGAATTATTTGATGCAAATGGATTCAACATCTTAACCTCTCTTCTTCAACCAGTCCAACAACTTCTTTGTAGACCAGGTATTGATCACATCCTTTGGTTCCAGCCATGCACGCCTCGCTATGGCAACACCATAATGCAGCATATCTAGGTCACTTTCGAAATGCGCATCGGTATTGATGCTGATAGGCACACCCAATTCCTTCGCGCGGCGCGCATACATATCGTCAAGATCGAGGCGGACGGGGTGAGCGTTGATCTCCATCGCCACGCCAGATTTTGCCGCCGCTTTCAAAATGACTTCCATATCCAGGTCTGCCCCTTCCCGATCTGGAATTTCACGGCCAGTTGGGTGACCGATAATATCCACATGCGGATTTTTCACCGCCCTTAGTAATCTTTCCGTGATCTTCTCGCGCGGCTGACGTAAACTGGAATGAAGCGAAGCCACCACAATATCAAGCGTGGCGAGAAACTCATCGGGATAATCCAACGAGCCATCGGCCTTGATCTCCACTTCGGTGGAATGTAAAACAAGGATTTCATCGCCGAGTTGTTTTTGAATCTTCTTGATCTCAGCGGCCTGCATTTTATGGTCTTCCATTTTCATGCCGCCCGCAACGCCCAACCCCACAGAATGGTCGGTAAATGCAATCACTTCTATGCCGCGCTTCGCAGCAGCGCGCGCCATATCCAACATGCTTAACTTTCCATCACTCCATGTGGAATGAGTTTGCAAATTGGACCTGATATCTTTTACTTCAATTAACTTCGGAAGTTTATTGGCCTTCGCCGCAGCCACCTCACCTCGATCTTCACGCAACTCAGGCGGAATCCACGGCAGGCCTAAAGTTTTATAAACTTCCTCTTCCGTTGCGCAAAGAATTTCACCCTTGCCTTTAACTTTGGTCAATGAATGTTCAGATAAAGATAAACCTTTATCCAATGCAATTTGACGTAGCGCAACATTATGATCTTTTGAACCCGTCGCATATTGCAAAGCCGTGCCAAACTTTTCAGGCGGATGCACCCACAGTTGCGCGCGCACACCATTAGAAAATTCGATACTGGCTTTCATCTCGCCTTTTCCTAAAACACGGCTCACACCTTTGAGGTTGACAAAGGCTTCCATCACAGTAGATGAATCTTTGGCCGCCACTAAAATGTCAAGATCACCGACTGTGGAACGCATCCTTCTTAAACTGCCTGCTGGTTCTGCCGCGACGACTCCCTTCACCTTTTTGAGTTGACTAATGATCTCCTGCGCCAGCGGATACGCACGCCCAAGCGGAAGCCTGCCTGACCTGCGTGAGAGGGATGCGATCCCTTCAAGAATGGCCGTTTCGGACTTAGTGCCCATGCCTGGGAGGTCGCGAAGCTGTCCGTTTTTTGCTGCAGCTTCCAGCTCGGAAAGAGCCGTGATGTTTAACGTCTTCCAGATCAATGCGATCTTCTTGGGTCCAAGCCCGGGTACTTGCAGCCATCCAGCTAAACTTTCAGGAACTTCCTTCTTAAGTTTTTCGAGGAATTGAAGTTTGCCCGTGCGCTGCAGTTCATCGATCTTTTCCGCGATGGCTTTGCCCACGCCGGGTATCTCTTCAAGTTTGCCCTCTTTCCAATACTCCGAGGCTTCACGCCCAAGCCCTATCAGATTTTCGGCGGCTTTGCGATAAGCCAATGTTTTATATATGACCTCACCTTTGATCTCGGACAAATTGGCGATCAACGTAAACGTATCTGCAAGTTGACGGTTGTTCATCATAACGATAATCCTTTCGCTTGTTCAGATTATACGCTTTTTACTTCACTGTTAGCCAGACGCCCAGTAGAACTACAGACAAACCAAATACACGCGCAAGGTCAAGCGGACGCTGAACCACACCCAACCATCCATAGTGATCGAGGATCGAGCCCATCAAAAGCTGCCCTGCCAGCAGGGTGATCAACGCTGGCGCGATCCCAACTCGTGGGATCATATAACTCATGGCAAAGATCACAACCAACCCAAACACACCTGCACCAAACGTATACCAGGGCAGAGTCCGCCATTGACTGAATTTACTGCCAAAGATAAAAAGCGGAACAAGCGCCACAAGTGCGCCACCTATATGAACAACGAATATGCTTTCAAGCACACCCATACGCTGACTCATCAGGCTGGAAAGCGGCGCTTGTATCCCGATTGCCACACCACCCATTAAACCGATAAAAATTATTAAAAGTATTGGCTGCATGATTTATCCTTTTTTGTTTGATTATATATTGCATTCACACGCTGAAAATTAGTTGAATATTTATTTATGATACGATTCACTGCATGGATCACAACGACCACGTTAATCTCTTAAGACCTGCAAATCTGGATAAAGGCGGCTCATGGGCGGACTTGGGAGCTGGTTCCGGTGCTTTTACGTTTGTCCTGCGAGAGCTGATCGGCGAAACCGCGAGTATTCATGCTGTTGACAAAGACCGTGCCAACCTCAAACATTTGGAACAGGAATATTCTTCACGCTTTGGTGATACCAAAAACCTGCACACTATAGTTGGGGATTTTTCACGAGCGCTTGAATTAGAAACTCTTGATGGCATTTTGATGGCAAATTCTCTGCATTTTTTTAAAGACAAGCCCAAGGTATTAAACCATATAAAGTCATTCCTCAAACCAAACGGCGTATTGCTGGTGGTTGAATACAACGTTGATTCAAGTAACCTATGGGTTCCATATCCATTCTCGTTTGAAACATTCTGCAAACTGGCCGCGCAGACAGGTTTTAGTGAACCACGTCTGCTTGCAAAAATTCCCTCCAGTTTTCTGCGTGAGTTTTATTCAGCATCCGTTCAGAAACTGTAAGGGCGCAGCGAAAACGGTTTATGGTCAAAATCATGAATCGACTCGCTGTGCCTCTACGAATCTGTTTCCAGGTTGAGTTCCAACCACTCTCCCAGAATCAAACCTGATAAGATTAACCCCATCATGCTTCGCACAAAATATATTCTGGCAGTCTTTGTCATCCTCAGCGCAATACTGGGATTAATGCGCTTCAATTCTCTTCAATTAGGCACATCCTACGACGACGCGCATTACATCATCCTCGCCGAAAGCCTCTCCAGCGGACAAGGCTATCAACTGATCAACTTTCCACGTCCGCAAATCGAACGGGCCTTTCCACCTGGCTGGCCGATCTTGCTTGCGCCACTCACCTTCCTGTTTCCTGGCAATTACACGATCTTAAAATTATTTTCGCTTTTGCTCTGGCTGGCATCCATTCTATTAATTTACAAAATTTTTTCCAGACGGATGGAATCTCCAGATCGTGAGATCGTCACTGGCCTTGTCGCGCTGAATCCATTGCTGGTGGGCACATCTGTTACGGTGATGTCTGAGTCCGCTTATCTATTCTTCTCAATGCTTGCGCTATATCTTTTTGATATGTGGAACAACAAGGTTAACAGCAAAAGTAACTGGCTCGTTATTCTGATTGCAGTTCTTGCTTTTTACACCCAGTTGATTCGAACCATCGGGATTGCATTGTTCATTGCCATCATACTCTTTCTGTTATTCACGCGCCGTTACCGTGAAGCAGGTATCACTGCTGGCATATTTATCGCAAGCACACTATTATATGGATGGATAAGCGGATCGTTAATTTCCACGGGCTATCAATCGCAGGTATTCAATGGTTCTGTCATCGAAAAGATCGGGCAGATGTGGTCGAATGCGCTGGGTTATTTCAACGAAGTTCTGGCGGGTTCGTTGTTCCCCATCTTCGGCTCAAAGTTGACAGCGTTATTGAGTAATTACGGATTACAGATATTGCCGCTTGTCATCAATGTGGCGATCATACTCCTGATTATTATCGGAGTTCTGTTATCGCTTAAAAAAATCCATGTGATGGATATATATTTCATCATTTACATTTTGGGAATTCTGGCCTTTTGGAATCCCAGAGTTGGAAGTGTGAAAGCGCGTTTTCTGATTCCAATCATTCCATTTCTGTATTTTTATTTGATGCAGGGGGTGGATTGGGTGGCAACGAAATTCACTCGAAACAGAATCAACCTCCGCACGGGTATCGCAGCGAGTGTGGGCGGAGTCATTGCATTGACATTGCTGGTACGTAATGTTCAAGACTGGCGCAATCCCATCATGGAGCAGATGACGGATTTATCTGTGGGGGGAAGTTGGGTCGCTGAGTACGCACCATCGGATGCAATTGTGATGGTCAATGAACCTGTCCCCGCTTATGTGCATGTGCAAAGAAAAACCATCGGTTACCCAAATGCGGGGCAGGACCTGGAGAAGTACCTGAACAATCAGGGAATCGATTACATTGTTGTTTCTCCAGTACTTCAATCCCCGCGCAGTATAGAGTTGGATGAGTCTATTGAAAATCAAGTTCTGCCCATTCTTGATTCAGAGCCTGATAAATTCATTGCGGTCTTTACCGATATCGAGCATAATGTAACCGTGTATGAGTATCTAGGCGGGGAAGAATGATCGCGGCCTGCAATCGATGGACTGCCCCACAGAACGTATCAAGTGAATAAATCTGCCAACCTCCCGTCTATTGCATCGGATGTTGGCAGATTGGCGCTGTCTCATTCGGGAAACAGGCGTTAAAATATAACCATCACACAACAACGGAGAAGGCGAAAAAATAGAATGGCAGCCACGGCATCTGACACACCTGATTTGGAAAAGAAGGAACTCCCAAGAATCGAAGCGGATGTTTACTCAAAGATCGCGTTGAATGAACTCATCGTTTATGCCGTGCAATATCTGCACGAGCAAGGAGTCACTGCCACCGTGGAGGAGGTCATATCAGCCTGCTTCAGGCTGTTCCCGCATGTTTTTTCGTTGAAGAATTATTTCTACTGGCCTGACTCGGCTCTGGTCACACACCATTTGAATGAAGCAAAGGCTAAGGGATACCTCAAAGGAAATCCAGCGGATGGTTTTGCCCTTAAGGTTCTGGGAAGGCAGGTTGCAAAACAGGTTGCAATATCAATGGGGCTTCCCCTGCCTGTATTCATAAAAGTGAAGAGACCTAGGACAGCGCAAAAGAAAGCTGAAGTTGTAAAGCCATCAAAACCACATGCCAGTGAGAAAATAGTTTCAAAAAAACAGATAACTGTTAAAGTGAAATCTGCGCCGAAGCAGAAGAAAACAGCCAAAAAAGTTAAGCTTGTGAAAAAGGCTCTTCTCAAAAAAGGTAAGGCTGAGAAGGCTCCTGTTGTGGCAAGCTCCGTCCCAATAAAGCGAAAGGCGATGGTCGAGCCTAAACAGAAACAAAAAGAAACGGCGAAGAAAAAACTCCCGACCCCTGCTCGGAAAAAAGATAAACTGCAGGTGAAACACAAGGCACGAAAGGCGCAATCTGCATGGCAATTGCCTTTGCCGACCCCAACGGCTGCGACAGCCAAACCGAAGCCAGCAAAGAAAAAGATTGCAGCAGCGCCTGCCAAAGTGAAAATTGTAAGAGCGAAGAAAACTGTCAGCATTGCAAAGGCAGCCGCGCCGATCTTACAGATCACTGCTGCCGTATCAAAAGAGGAAAAGGCAAAAGCTGGGAAAGTGCTGCACACGCTGGAACGTTCGGATGCATATCGACAGTATAAGAAGGTCGGCCAAAGGGCGAAGATCAGTGAGTTCGATTTCAGGAACATGCTCTTCGCCACCATGGAATCCTCGGCAGAGACGTTGAAGAGAAACGTCGAATTATTCAAGCGATATGCAGGTATGCATAACAGACAAGACTTGGCGACCTTCCTGAATTTCAGCGAGGAAAGTTTCGCTCCCCTGTTGAAACCAATTGGGAAGAAAATAAAAACAAAGAAGAAATAGTTTTTTGTTCATCATGGGTTACCACAGTGACACAAAAGACTTGTGAATTGGAAAGGCATATTTATTGTGAGTAGTAGAAAGTTACAATACGCAGACCGAGTTGCACTACAACAGGCAGACCAGGCTATCAGAAAAGATGTCCTGCGTGCGCTGGTGGAAGTTATCACCAATTGCAACGACAGTTATTCACGCCTGGAACATGCAGGCTGGGCAGTGGGCGGCGAGATCATCATTGATGTGCATCGGAAGCATAAAAATTCCATTATCCGCGTGAGGGATCATGCCGAGGGTATGACCGACATCCGCATGGATAAAGTGGTTGGCACGTACGGCGAAGCCACCAGCGGATTGAAGGAAGACAAACACGTGCGCGGCATGTGGGGTCGCGGATTGAAAGATTCCATTTTTGGCTTAGGGCATGGCTACGTGCGCTCGTTCAAGGGCGGCAATTTTTATTCGTGCTCGCTGCTGATCAAGAAAGGCGTGCCAACTTTCGAGCTGGATGAGCCCATCAAAGCCAACATGCCTTTACGTGAGAAGTATGGAATCCTTGAAGGGAATGGAACGATCCTGGAGATCATAATTTCGCGCAGCGATGTAAAAGTGCCGCAGTTCGATAATTTTAGAAATTACCTGCAACGGCATTTTGAGCTTCGTCCCATTATGAGCAACCCGAGGCGCAAGATCATTTTGCGGGATATAGCATCAGACGGGAAAATTCGTCAGGAACACGTACTCAGCTACAAGTCACCGCGAGGCGAGAAAGTTCTGAGCGAGAGAATCAGAATTGAGGGCTACCCTGCCACAGCGAAACTGGAAGTCTATCGGTCGGGAATCCAATTATCAACACGCAGCGAAGAAGGCGATTATGCAGATGGCGGCTTGCTGGTGATCAGCAAGGCGACGGTGGTTTCGCTGACTATGCTCAAGTACGAGAACGACCCGTATGCGGCTTACTTCTACGGCTCGATCCAATGCGATCATTTGCACGACTTGTTGAAAAACGATGAGCCCGTGCTGACCGCCACACGCGATGGCATTAACTGGACGCATCCGTTTGCAAAGGCGCTAAAACTGGCAGTCGAAAACAAACTCGATCCGCTCATTCAAGCCGAACGTGAACATGCCGTCCATGATGAGCAGACGAAGCTGGATAAAAAGTTACGCCAAAAAATAAACCGTGCCTTGCACGAGTTAAATACAATCGCGTTCACTGAGCTGCGCGAGCCAAAAGAAAGCGATGTTCATAAGGTTATTGAACTTCCAGAATCTGGAATGGGATTTTTCCCCGAACGTCAATATGTGCAAACAGGGCAAGTTGCCACATTGCTGCTACGTGTTGGGCTGGGCGAATATGGAAGAGCGGGGGCAACGGTGACGGTTATTTCAAACAGCCCTGAAATCATTGTATTAACTCCGCAGGTTGTGCTCAAGCCCCATAAAACTGAACCGACCATTTTGGAAGCACGTGTGAAGGTAGAAGGCAGGCAGGTAGGCGGTGAAGGTGTAATTACCGCGTATCTTGGAAGGAACAGGGCGCAGGCATTCGTTCAGGTGCATTCCAAAAAAGAAACGCTGCCTGTGCCGCCGCCGCGAGGCAGTAATGCTTTGTTCACCGATATTCGTTTTGATGATCGCACCGATCCGCGTCAGCGTGTTTATTTTGACCGCGTCAATTCGAGCATTGTGATCGCAACTGCCGCGCCCTCGGTAAAAATTTATTTGGATGCAAACAACCGCCTCGACACCACCGTGCAGGGCCAGGTGCTATTGGCAGAGTTGATCACTGAAGCAGTTTGCCGCGAGATCGCACGCAATGGTGTGGAGAAGGGAAAGTTTCTGGTGCTGGAAGGCTCCGAAGCGGATGCGATCCAAAATCATTTCATCCGTTTGCAAAACCGTTACGCACATTTGATCCATCAATATATTGTGACGTTGGAATAATATCCTTTTCGCTGTCATCCTGAGCGGCAGCGACACATGCACCGCGTTGCGGATGCAGTGCGGTGAGGATCTCTCATAAATTGGCAGAGATGCTTCACTGCGTTCAGCATGACACAACAAAGAGAGTTGGATTAATTCGAATACTGCATCACCACACCCGCGATCAATGCAATTTGACCCAGGTGATAGGCGGCGATGTTGTAAATGCGGCCATGCTGGATGGGGGCCACAAATTTATGCCACGCGAGAATAATATCGGAGATGTAGAACAGGAAAGCGCCCAGGCTGACGAGGAGTGCCGCTCCCGCTTCCCACTTAACGTCGGTCAGTTTCAACATTGCAGACAGGATCATTAGCGAGATGACGGTTCCGTAAACCAAAATCGGTATTCGCATGTGGCCTTGTCCTTTTGTAACAAGCGGCTCAATGATCCTGCGAATGATGCGCGCGCCGCCGATCCCGATCATCACGGCAAAGATGATCCCAAAGAATGACATTTCTGGCACGGGGATATTAAATCCGATCACATAGGCGATGTGCGCCAACATAAAAGCAACAAGCCCTGCCAGGAACAAACGGTCAAGTGAGATCATCAGCAATGTATCTCCCACAAGCGATAGCAGAATCCCTAATCCGAACCAAAGCAAAGCTCCATTCAACCCAGCGGTAGTCCACAGCCAGAAGAAAAGGGAGAGCATCACAGCGGGCTTGGCAATATATTCCAGTTTCAACCAGTTCTTTGATAAAGCCAGCGCTTCAAGCGCAGCAAATATTAGCGCGGCGATCAATAGGACGTTCATACTGATTCCTTTAACCACAAATCCAGACTTTGTTCCATTTCCCTTGCTAAATCTGGCAACTCATTAACTAGATTCGTTACGTCTGCGGGCGTCTTGCGCAGGTCAAATAGAACTCTATCACCCCGGCGCCAGCTCCATTCGGGCGAGTTCATGTGATCTTTAGCCACTTTTATGAATTTGTAATGTCCGCGCGTGACCGATGCCATAGTATAAGAATTATTGACTGAAAAGCTGTCATGTTCAGGAATGGGCGAGCCATCATAAACATGAGAGGCCCTGCTGAGACCTGCAAGCCCTATAGGCAATTGCAAGCCAAGCAGATCTATGATGGTAGGGAAGAGGTCAAGCGAATCGAAGATACCGTTGATCCTGCTTCCAACTTTGAACGGCCGTCCTGTATTGGGCGGCTTTATGATCATTGGAATACGAACGCAGGACTCGGTGAGGGTGTGGTGATGCAAATAGACCCCATGTTCGTCGAGGATCTCACCATGAGGCGAGGTCAGAACAATTAGACTCTGCTCGTAAAGGCCGCTCTCCTTCAGGTATGAAAACAGTTTACCCAGGTGAGAATCGAGATAGGAAACCGCGCCGCTATATTGCAGAAGCGGATAACGAAAATCGATCACACCATCCAGCCAGCTGGTAATATCGTCATTTATCTCCTGGAGCATGGGCAGGACTTCATTCATCCAATCAAGCAGGCCATTGGGAACATTCCCGTTCTTCAGTTGTAGAACCTGTTCTTCCAACCAGGCAGCAAATTGATCGGGGGTCATGTATTTATAGGATTTTGGGCCAAGGTTCTTCAAATGAATTGCAAGATCGGGATCGCTGAAATTGTGCGGACGAAACGACAGTGCTGTTGCCTCTAATTTCGCGGTGATGAATGCATCCGTCCTGCCTTGCATCAGCGACGGCAAGGCTATTGAAAATTCCTGGCATACTTCAGTGCCTTTGATCTTCGAAACGTTTTCAGGGCGATGGCGGTTGATTTCATTCGTAGGATCACCAGAATAATACATGGAGCGGTATGGTTCCGGTGGTGTGACGGGAGGGTGGGTGTCAAAATACTGAAGCCAGAAAAAAGTCGGCTTTTTCTGGCGGTCGATCAAATCAATGGCAATACGTGTGGTGAGACTCCCATCCTGCATGGGGTCGCCGTGGCAGGGGGAATACTCTTCAAACAGAGGGACAAGCCCCGCTTTGGGATCTATCAATTCCAATTCACTCGGCACCATGGCAGTATGATATCCATGCGAATGAAGATACTTCGGCAGCGAAAGCAGACCTGCCGGAATGTTCCCCCACTCTGTAGTGATTGTGTGTGTGAGCGGAGACTGGCTTAATAACAGGGATGCATGAGATCCGAGCGTACTTGCCGTTTGGACCCGCGCGTGCGAGAAAAGAACTCCCTCTTTAGCCAATTGATCACAATTTGGAGTACTAACACTTGTATTGCCGTACGGGCCGAGATAATCGGGCCGCAGCGCATCTGATGTGATTAAAAATACATGGGCAGGGGTTGGTTGAATGGATCTACGACTCTTCAGTTGTGGGCATTCGTGTTCTATTTGAGGATCGCCCCATACAGACCAGCAATATTGAGTGCCATCGCCTTTTGGCACAGAGGTTGAAAAGACAAGCCTTATTTTTTTATCACTGTATTGGGATAAGTCTAATTCGTGTTCAAACCAGCCATGCCCCTCCAAATGTTGAACCGGTGAAAGTTCGTCCCGGAAAATCCGTGTCGGTCTCCCGAGGGTGTTTTTTATGAAAATTTCAAATATGATCGCATGATCAAATTTTGTCCAGACTTTCTGCTTGATGCCACAGGCAAAGTGAAGCCTGGGGCTTTTGCCGAGCAGGATCGGTCGAAGTTCGATGCGTGAGGTTGGGTGTTGAAAAATGGAGGGACGAGCATCCCGTCGAATGGATACATTATGAATACCCGTAAAATTAGAGCGTGGTGCCCTTACCTTTGCATTCCAAAGCTCATCAACAAGATGGATTGTTTCATGGACTAGATTGGAAGATGCAGAAATTGAAGGGTTGCCATCGATCATTGCATTTCCTCTGAATAAATCGAAAGCATTTCATTTGCATTTTCTTCCATGGTTTTTATTCCAACGGGCTGCATATGAAATTGGGGAAGTTGAGCAAGCGCGTTTTGAATCGCTTGGGTCCACGCGCTGACATCTCCAGATGGCACAAGCCAGCCTGTCTTCTTGTGGATGACCATTTCTGAGAGAGAACCAATATCGTTGCAGAGAACTGGAATTCCCGCCTGTAGTGCCGATTTGATAACCAGGGGTTCATTTTCATACCACAGGGAAGGCACAGCCAGCACATCGATCGTATGAATCACCTCCGACATTTCTGAGGGGTCAAATGTTCCCATGAATTTCACCCTTGGGTCGCGCTCCGCTAATTCATGCAAACGAGAGACATATGGGGAGGCCTGCATGGCTCCGTAAATTTTGCATTGCAGATCAGCATTCGGGATACGGGCAAGCGCCTGGAGCAAAATATGGACACCCTTATGTTCCACCAATGAACCTATGTAGCCAATGCAATATGGCTTAACAGGCAAATGCGGTTTGGGAATGTCTATTGATTGTTCCAGCCCATGCTGGATTACTTCGATCCTTTGTACGGGAATCCCATTTTGGACGTGCATCTTCTTTTGAAATTCCGAAAGCGCGATAATACGCCGTGCTTTTAGGAGTGCATCTTTGATGAAGGCGTTTCGTTTCGCCATAACTGGCAGGTCACGGAACATTTGGGCGCCTTTGGCGAAACCGTGAAGTTCCTGAACACATCGCAGGCAGTATAGACGATGAGCGGGACCATTACATAAATCCAGATTCCATTTTAATAAAGTATGCCGAGGACATATAAACCAGAAATCACACAGGGTAACGATAAAGGGAATCTGAAGCTTGTTACAGACGTTCAAGGCTGAAGCGGATAATTTCATGGCGTGCATCACATGCACAAGGTCGGGCTTTAATTTGGGCAGGATGAGCCGCAGGACGTTGGCGGTATACGAGTTATTATATTCATATTGCATGGGATGAGGCGCCCTGGAAAGGTTATAGTGAATTTCCACAACAGGAATATCCTGATAAGATGTGTAGTGTGGGCCAAAACCTGCGTAGTTTAAAGAGGCAGGTTCGTGATATGTGACCACCGTAACCTGATGACCTGCGGCAAGTGCGTGTTTTGCAAGGGCAAGTGTATAGACTTCAACTCCCCCAACGTGCTTTGGAAAAAACTGGTGAGTTAAGTAGACAATGTGCATAATTTGCAATATAAACGCCACAACGTTTGGTTTCGAATTGTAGCATAGGACAATTTGATTTCACCGCGCGAGAAAACTAAGAGCTTTTGCTGGATTTTTGAGACTATATTTCATTCTGTGATTTGGAAATAAAATGGATGTATCGACCCCACTTGTGTCTGTAATCATTGTTTATTGGAACGGGGTTAAAGTAATTGACAGATGTTTAGAAGCTGTGTTTGCACAGACCTTTCAGGATTTTGAAGTGATCCTCGTAGATAATGGCTCCACTGAAAGCGCATTGAAAGATATGGATCTGCGCTGGCCCTTGGCGAAGGTGATACACCTTGAAAAAAACATGGGGTTCGCCGCCGCAAATAACATCGCCGCCAAATCCGCCAGGGGACAATGGCTGGCATTACTCAACAGTGACGCTTTCCCTGAGCCCGGCTGGCTGGAGGCGTTGCTCACTACATCAAGCGAACATCCTGACCTCTTCTATTTCACATCCTGCCAGATACAGGCAAACGACCCCAGCAAACTGGATGGGACAGGAGATGAATATAACATCGGCGGAATCGCATGGCGCAGACAAAATGACGAGCCTATTGAACAAGCGATTCCCGTCGTTGATGAGGTCTTTAGCGCCTGCGGAGCCGCGGCATTTTACCAGAGGAATATGTTTCTGAACGCTGGGGGATTCGATGAGGACTTTTTTTCATATCTGGAGGATGTAGACCTTGGCTTCCGCTTAAGACTATCAGGATACAGCTGCTTATATGTTCCACAAGCCAGGGTATACCATGTTGGTTCGGCAAGCCTGGGAAAGGAGAGCGAATTCGCCATTTATCAAAGCCAGCGCAACATGCTATGGATGTTCCTTAAGAACATGCCATCTCCCTATCTATGGAAATATCTGCCTGTGCATCTGTTGATGAATGTTGGTTACGCATTGTTCTATGGATTTTGTTGCTGCCCATGCGTAAGTATGAGAGCCATGAAAGATGCATTTCTTGGCATTCCATCTACTCTGCGAAAACGCCGGGAGATCCAGGCGAATATCCAAGTGGATCCCCAGGAAGTGATGCGCGCAATCAAATTTTCCAGGCAAAAAATCAAGAACCCGCTGGGTGTTCTTGTATTTATCCCAAAATTGCTTATCAAGTTTATCCTTGCAGTACGGAAATGTCGCGAGAAAAGGCGCAGGTCAGGGTAGGTGACTCAACCCATCGACCTGCCCGCAACTTTGTAACACGTCACATTGTGGAAAATAACCAGAAAAATGTTTTCTTTGGAATTCTCCACCTCCCTCATGCAGACATGCCAATCATCAGCCCATCTTGTCATTGACGTGAACACAAAGCTTAGCGACGTTTGAAAAACTGAATTTGTTTCTCGTGTTTCAATGCTGCGGCACGTGTATTGAACGTGCCAAGATTGCGCCGCTTTCCTGTTTTTGGATCTTTCTTTTTTGAATACAGCCTGTATTTACCAGATTTCAGTTTACGGATCATGGAAACCTCTCACCGTGTCAGCGTCTTTCTGAGTGACAGTGTGACGAACTGTGTTCGTTGCAGTGCAATGTGCAAAGAATCTCGGATTTCAGAAGTGTAGACCGTACCCCTACGGTCTGGCGATCTGCCCCAAATGAAAATTAAAATGCACCACGGGATAATGAAATAATTTTTCGAGGGTCATGAATTCGTCGAAATTGGAATCCCATTTGACAGGGTAATACATCCCTCTCTGCCACTCGTCGTCCCCAATCGAGTTGACCTGTTTCAATAGCGCGGCATACGTACGGTCAAAGATTCTCCCAACGCGTTGGTGAGTGAATACCCTGCCTTGCCCACGCGCACCGAGGGCATTGATCCAGTTGAATGGACCTGTAAACGCGTTCAACAACCAGGCAAATGGTTTGGATGAGCCTCTTGGCAATCGTCCCCACAAGCGCGCCATGGGCATCAGCACATTGACGATGAGGAAACCGAAGGTCATGTGAGCGATGATCTCGCCGTTCGTCCAGCCAGGGTTGAGACTCTGCCTGTGCATATCTTCTTCGGTCAGCGAATCAAGCAAGGTATGGAATGTCCTTCGGATCGCATCGAGTTCGGCCTGTATGGAATCTTTTATGTTCATTTTCTTTATCATACCATTCCCTCACGCGGACATGACTCATCGTTAATCAGCCAATGTTGGTGGGGTTCTCGTCATCCTCATCCCACAACAGCGGATTGGCCTCGACGTAATCGGTTTTGTTTTGCAGGTCTTTCTCGTTGCGAATGATGTGTTCGTAATAATTGCGTTGCCAGATGGGTGTGTTGTTAAATTCAGGAAATTTCCATATTCGTTTTGTAACGCGAGATTTGAATTGCGCAATGATCGCGCCAAGGGATGCGGGTTTGGGTCCACGAGGTAGGGGCGACCCGTCCATACAGACAGGGTTGATGGCCTGCAATGGTTTTATGTTTGGGTCGGGCCATGTCTGACCCTGACGGGTCGCCCCTACGGGTTCATGGATAAATAAAACTCCATGAAAATGATTAGGCATGACAACACGAGCACCCAATTCAACATAACGTAATCGTTTGGGTAATTCCAACCATTCCCATTCAACAATTTTTCCGACCTTGTTTAATTTCATTTCCTTGTTCACAATTTCCCCAAACAAAAATTCCCTATGCCACGTGACAATGGTGATGTAATACGCCCCCGCCTGTCCGTAATCATATCCCTTCAAACGAATGGAATGACGATGATGTTTTTTGGGGTCGAATTTGGTCATGGAGGAAATTATAAATGAGACATACCATGTGCGTAGGGGCGACCCGTCCATGCCGTAAGATGTAATGGTTCGCAAGGATTCTGTGCCTGACCACAACCTGCGTGGACCCTGGCGGGTCGCCCCTACATTCCCCTCACGCGGACATGGCTCATCATTAATCAGCCCTTCACTTGTCTGAGACTCACCAACAAAAAAATCCGAAGCCTCGCCACCTCGGATCTCTATCAAATTTATTTTGCAGCAGTTAATTCTTCACGCACCACCCGCCTAAGTATGACTTCGATGGGTTCCTGTTGATTTGTAATATATTCTCGAAGGGCATCGTTGATCAAGGTTTGGTAATTCCCGCCACCAGCCTCATCCACTTGACCGCGAAACCAGTCCAAAATATCATCATCAATGCGGATGGTGATGCGGGTTTTCCCTTTTGGCGCAGGGACAACTGCACCGCGCTTCCCTTTACTGAAATTGTATTCTTTTTTCATCTACAATTAAACAGCAACTGTCTCGAAAGCAACTTTTATAGCATCTCCGACATGACCTGTGAAATTCAGTTTTTCAAACCCGATAACCTTGCCTTCACGGTCTTTCATCAGCACGATCTCTTCCCCTGCTTCTTCTGCAACATATTCATCGGCGGGATTTCCAAACCGGACTGTAAGTGTATTTCCTTCACGGTCATAACAAACTTTTATTTCAATAATCTCTTTCAAACTCATCGTTACTCTTCCGCCAGCAATCCATCTAACGTCTCGATTAACTCAGATAAGCCATCTGTCGCACCGAGCCAAATACGATTCATCAAGGTTTCCCCGTATTCATGCGCAATAACGTTGCGAAGTTCAATCAACCTCTTCCAATTGATTTCGGGATGCTTACCGCGAAATTGCGGAGAAATATGAACTGCCGCTTCGCCAATGACGTGTAATTGTCTCTCCACAGCGTAACGCAACATTTTGTTGTTTTCAAATTGATGGAATTTGACCCCGCTCATAAAGCCATCGATTTCACGGGCCGCCTCACGGATGTCCCATAAATAGGCTTTTACCTCTTCATTGTGCGGCATATACTACCTGCGCCGTGCGGAGAATCTCTTTCCTGCGATATGGGTTGCGGAGTGCTTCTTTTTCAACCAGGTCGACAGGGCGTTTGAACATTTCTTCAAGCTCAAGTTTCATGTCAATAATTTCAAACAGCCCAATACGCGCTTTGGGATCGATGCTCACAAGCACATCCACATCGCTTTTGGGACGGAAATCGTTCCGCAGGACGGAGCCAAACAGTGAAAATTCATTAACGCTCCAGCGCTGACAAAACGCCGCGATTTTTTTGCGGGGAATTCTAAACTTCTTGCCTTTCATGGCTTAAATTATAGCACTGCCCCGCCGCTGCTGACCATCCCCCTCATGCGGACATGACTCATCATTAATCAGCCCCTCGTACGAGCATAGGTCTCCGCCTCACGTTCGGGATGAATCCCTCGCTCAATACATGGAAGTGCTTCGCACTAATTGCGCCAGTCCACGCCAGTGGACTTTCACGAACTAAGGCAGGGCTTTAGCCCGCACCGATTCCCCTCCCGCGGACATGACTCATCATTAATCAGCCCCTCGCATATATGTTTGAGAGATTTAACTGAAAGGAAATTTATTCCTTACTCTTTTCTTCTGGAATCGGAAACTTCACCACACTACCATCAGCCTCAAATATTGCTTTTCTGCAAGCTTTTTTGCAATCTTCATCTTCTGGATGTTGTAAAAAGTAGATGGTTGCTCTATACAGATCAACAGTAGCCACCAAAGCATAATGATATTGCTTGGCGAGGTTAACCACAGTTTTGGTAAATGGCTCTTCCCTTTCTTCCAGCTTTTTATACCGAAAATGATTGCCGACCAAAACACCTTTGGCAAAAGAACCCCTTTGTTCTGCATCTTGATTTATAGCTGAGAGCAATTGATCTATTTTATCCTTATGAATTGCGCCATCGTCCTTTCCTTCAACCTCTGCAATTGCACGACCTTCTTCTGATTCTAAAATCACATCAAAATCAGTATTCTCGCCAGGAACAGTGTCAGCTTTGAAGCCCATTAATCTCAAAGTATCTAAAACTTTTCTCTCTAATGGGTGCCCTTGTTCATAGAGCAGAAACTTGTAATCGTTGAGCTCGCTGTATTCTTTCTCAATTTCGACTTTTCCTATTTCAAGCTCTATAATTTTCTTTTCAATCTCACGAATTTTCTCATCAAGTGCAGCCATACCAGGAACGCGGAAAGCATTTGTCCAATCAGGAGGAGGAGTTGGTATTTCTGCACCAAAATATTTTTTAGCTATTCCTAGCAATACTCCTAAGAACTTTTTGTTGTTCTCCTCATTAAAGTTAAATCTTGGCAGAAACGCTACAGTCCCATTGGATATTCTTAATGTAAAGCCTACAGTAAGATCAGTAGAATTGGAAATAAATGCATCGCCTAAATCAAAACCTGCAACTGGTATATCTACATAAGCGGTGAAAAACAGTTCCTTTTGAAAAGCAGAAAAATAGGGAGAAAAAATATGCTCCCTGTGAACTAAATTCAAACCCGCACCAGTTCCGCTAATTAATCTATTTGTAAATCTTTTCTTACCTTCATCTGGAATCCAAGAATAATTATTAATGTGAATATTGTCATGCCTAAGTCCTTGACTTATCAATTTAACGTCAAATAATTCATCAAGAAAAACAATAATCAAACGACCTTTATTGAGTAAAGCCAAAATCTCAGAGCTCCTTCTTTCCATTTTTTCTAACAACACATGAGCGTTTTGTCCCGAGACATATCGTTTATTGTTGTTGTCAAGTTCTGATTTTGGAAAAGAAGAAACAACATCATTTGGATCGATTATCACTACATCATAATCCGTAAGGCTTGAAGTGCTAAAAAAATCTGCAGCATCAATATCAGGGAATTCAGTTGCCAAGGAAATAATCTTCAGCATATGACCATCCTTTTACTTTATTTTACCCACTAAAACCCCAACTCCTTCAAATTCTCCGCTTCAGACATCTTCTTGCCTCCCTTAAGCAGTTCCTTCCAAAAGGCCTCATCATACCTCCGCGACCTCACAGGCAGCGGCATCGGCACGCCCCAGCCCAGGAGCAGGACTTCCTCTTTCGGTTGGAGTCGCGCCAGCATACCGCGCAGGGCCTCGCGTCCCGAAAGACCCGAGAGCACGGCTTGAATATCCAGGTCATCGCCCAGCCAGCCGCTGATGCGCGTCCCCAATTGGGACATGACCTCGTCATAGATCTGCGAAGGACGCTGGTCCACGATCAGCAGGGTCACATAATATTTGCGGAGTTCGCGCGCGATGGTCGCGAAGGTGGTCTGCGACGCCATCTCACGGTTCAACAATTTATGCGCCTCTTCAACAACAATGATCAATGGCCTCGGTTCCGCCTTGCCATGCGAACGGAACTCGTTGGTCTTCTTCTCCCACGCATTGCGAATCTTTCTGGTGATCAGATTCGAAACCAATAAATAATCCAGGTCGCTTTCATTGTCACCGAACGACAGCACCACATGCTTGCCCGCTTCGAGCGTATTGATGATCTGCACCACGCTGTCCGCGGCAGGCTTCTGGACGATGTAATGCTTGTTGAACAGGCGGCGCAGCTTATCGTGCAGTCCCTCCGCCGCCAGCACATTCACGCCGTTCGCCATCGACCACTTCGCCACGCTCCCCTCGGCGGGCACTTTTTTCATCCGTCCCTTTTCATCTTCGATCTCCACTTCGTCCCGATTCATCGCGCGGAACTCGGCGTACCAGTTGTGTCCATAGGTCGTGAACAGGGCATTCAAAACGGTGGGCGTGGTCTCTTTGAGATTCAATTCACGCGAGAGCATTTCCACGTCACTGGATGAAATATCGGACATGGCGATCTCGAGGTTGAAATCGGGAGTCGCTCCGCGAATGGTCGCGCCGCCGCCCAATCCCACCACGTTCACGCGGGACTTGAACTTGGTCTTCAGTCCCGTCACGGCCTTTTTCGTGTCTGAGGCCACATCGTCAAACCCATACTCGTTGTGCATGTCCAATACCAATACCGAAGCCTTATTGTGATTCATCAAGCCTGCCAAAACAAGCCTTGTCAAAAACGACTTGCCTGTTCCCGTCGCCCCGAACATACCCGATGACCTCTGCACGAACTTATCCAGATTAATGCAGACGGGATGTCCCTGCTCGCGGGTGTACCCGATGATGAAGTTGCCGTCCGCATTCGGGTCGCCGAAGATCTCGGCGATATCACCTTCATTCGCCAGCGACACCTTCGCATGGTGCGGAGGGATATTCTTGACTGGCAAAATGCGCGGCTCCTCTTTCAGTCCCTTGCGCCAGGCTGCATACTCGGGCGAGCCTTCATCAGGACCCACCTCCAGCATCAAATTCGGCAGCACTTCCAAATTGGCAAAGAGAGTCTGTCCGTGCAAGGCTTTGGCGATATGCGCAGGGAATCGCACCTCGGTCTGCTCGTCCGCGAAACGCGGGTCCGTTGCGCCGAGCTGGATATCCGTCACAATGCCGTAATAATTCCACGGTCCGCTCTGGATCACGACAAACGCCCCTTCCTGAATCTCCTGCGGAGAGACAGTCAGCCGCACGCGGAAATTCTCTTTCAACCCGCCGCCAACCAGATATCCGATTTGTGTTCGATTTAGTTGCATAAAAACTCCTTATCTCACATGTCGTTGCGAGGGCGTTCTTGTTCTTTGCCCGAAGCAATCTCCCATTTACATGTCGCTGCGAGGGCGCTCTTGCTCGTCGCCCAAAGCAGTCTCCCAATCGCTTCAAATTATTTCATCAAACAAATCTTTCCACTCAGGATTAATACTCACGATTAAATCCATTTTCTTTTTACGCGAGCCACCCTTGATCTGCCTTTCCCTCGCAAGGGCGGCTTGTACGTTATCACCAGCTTCGTAATACACCAACTTATTGACATTATATTTTTTGGTAAAGATACCGCCTAAACCATTTTTATGCTCATGCACCCTGCGCGCAAGATTATTCGTTACGCCAGTATATAGCACAGTGTTATGAGCATTTGTCATGATGTAAACACAATATTCTCTACCAACTGCCATATGAAACTCCCATGTCGCTGCGAGGCGCTCTTGTTCTTGCCGAAGCAGCCCCTAGCCATTAGGAGATTGCTTCGTCGGGAAGAACAACTGCCCTCCTCGCAACGACATTACACACTCACATCACTCAACGCACTAAGCACACCCATCAGGGTCGGATAATCATCGCGCAAGAGAGTGATCAACTCCTGCGTGGCTTTTTCTTTCCATATGGCGCCATTCTTTCCATGAGATCTCCCCGCCTGCTGAATATGGGCGGCGACCACTTCGCCAATGGGAACATCCTTCCCATTCAGGATATGACGAAAATATCCGAGCTTTTCGGTAAACCTGGCCATATCCTTGTCATCGCACAAATAAATTACATCCAAACTCAACGGCGGACGAGGCGGCAGAAGATGGAAAATTCTCCCATCCTGTTCATATCCCACCGCCAGCACAGACATCTCAACTGGCACGATGCGCCGCTCGCGGTTGTCCTTCATCACCTCATCGCTGACGTTATCCGCTGTCACCAACTGGCGCACCAAGCCGTCATCGTCGATGTGGATGTCGTGGATGAGTCCATAAATTTGATAGGCATTGCCAAGCGGCACGCGCACCAATGCGCCGAAGGAAGGCACATCCAATTGATTGACGCGGCATCCCGCGACAAAACCCGTCGTCCCTGCCCGCAGTAAACGTCCGATTTCGATTTGTTGATTCATCTTTTTCTCCTGCCCCCACCCGTCCTCCCCCAAATACGACAGAAAGGAATAGGATAAATGATTCAAAATATCCATGTCGTATTTGGGGGAGGTGCCCGTCAGGGCGGAGGGGTCGTGGGGGTGAATTATCTTCTCGTTCTACCCTTCAAATCCTTCGCAGATTTCTTATTCGAACCTTCATCGATCTCTTCATTATTCTTCCGCAACTCCATGGACAGTAAATTCTCGATCTGTTGTTTCTCTTCATTCTTCACAACCGCTGTTTCGTGCGCACGGTGCAATAGATATGGATACGGCCTGCTACCCATCATGCGGCATTGCTCCACTAAAACTGCGTGAAGCAAATCCAGCTTCGCTTTATCATCCACCACCCACCTTGGGATTTCGACTCTTACAGGCCAGGGATGTCCTTCGGTGCCAACGTTGAGATAAAAGAAATGTAATTCAAGCACGCCCTTGTAACTCTTTTCGGAACTCGATTGGATCTTGAAGACCGCCGAGCGATGTCCAGGCGGCAATAATGGATTGTCATGCTGGCCGAAGAGCCAACGGTCACTAACGCCTCGCAAGGGATGGAACTCTCGCAGTTTTTGGACTTGTTCATTATTGGCATATGCAATTTCCAATAACCGAATAACCAGATCAGCAGAGGGTTTGTCCACGTAACCTGCGGTAATCACATCCCGCATTTGCAAGCGGGAGAGGACACCTTTGTATTTTTCAACATAATCAAAATAGGACTGTGTATCTTCACCCTTAGCGCCCCAGAGTTCAACAGGCCCGTCGGTAAAGGTCACCACGGGGCCTTTGATATCTTTGGATAACTCGTCAAGCTTGGATCGTTCGGCGACATCTCGCTTTAGCGCTACCATGCCGTCAGATAATGGAATGCCGTTTGGCAGCAGGTCATCCCCATAAAGCAATTCACTGTCTGTGGAAATTTTCGGCGCTTCACCCGAGTTAAGTTTCATGGTGATCGCACCCACATTGACCACTGAAAACTGAACTGCTGCGTGACGGTCTGGGTTGATTTGCGAACCGTCAGCGGCGATGAGTGTGGCTTGGATAACAGAATCAGGTACGGGGTGGAAAGAAGCGAGTGCCTCGTTAAGCGGGAGAGCGCAGCGGATGTTTGAGTCAACTTGTTTGACAGAATCCACTTTGGAGCGCAGGAAATCTAATTCAGTTGAATTTTGAGCGAGTAACTTTCGCGCGAGAACACGACGCTCATCGAGGGTCTTTTTCCGCTCGCGTGCGCCTGCACCGATCTCTTTGATGCGTGAGTAGATTTGCTGATAGTCGATTGGCATTGTGACTTTCTCGTCATTGCGAGGGGTGGTCTCGATACGCGCGGGAAAAGCACTCGCGCTACTCGACAACCAAGTCAGACAATGACGAATTAGAACATTTGTGCAAAATTTTAGCTTTAAATAGATTAAAATACAAGTCTTGTATCCATTTCACTTGGGAACTTTTTGGCATATATGGCGTCATACTTTAGAAGATAAAACGCTTAAAGGAGATAAAAAATGCGTACGAAATATTTTGTTTTTGTAATTCTGGTTCTGACTCTCGTGTTGAGCGCCTGCGGACCCACCACCGTCAACCAGGCGGCTCCCGAAAACCTGCGCACCCTGAACGTGAATGGACTCGGGCAGGTCTACCTGACCCCCGATATTGCTTATATCAATATCGGCGTGAACAGCCAGGGCCCCAGCGCTTCTGAGGTAGTGGTAACCAATAAGGAACAGTCCAACGCTGTGATTGAAGCCATCAAGGAAGCGGGCGTGGATGCGAAGGATATTCACACCACCAACTTCAGCATCTGGTCGAATCCGCAATATGATGAGCTTGGCCAAATCTCTGGCACAACCTACGTGGTTGATAACACAGTGGCGGTGACCGTACGAGACCTCGATAGCCTAGGTGACCTGCTCGACTCTGCCATCAGCGCGGGAGCGAACAGCATCTATAGCATCCAGTTCGATGTGGATGATAAGACCGCGGCCACAAAAGAAGCCCGCGCGAAAGCTGTGGAAGATGCGAAACTACAAGCCCAGGAATTGGCAGAGGCCTCTGGTGTAACACTTGTGGATATTCAAACCATCAACTACTTTGACAGCACCCCCTATCCCTACTACGAGGGCAAAGGTGGCGGCGGCGGTGTAGCCTACGAAGGTGCAGCAGTGCCGATCCAACCTGGACAATTAGCGATTGCCGTAACTGTCAGCATCACATATACGATTAAGTAACCGCTTCTTTCTTGACCATAAAACTGCTCCTCTTTCGAGGGGCAGTTTTTTTTGCCCACTCCCTCCGCCCTTCGGGCACCTCCCCCAAATGCGACTGAAGTTCGTCGCATTTGGGGGAGGAAGATCGGGAGTTATAATCTCCTATCATTCTCAAATTAAAACCTCGCTCAGAGTCCAAAGTCTGGAGACTTTGGACTCCGCCATGCGAAAAATAAAGGAGTCTTTTCATGTTAAGAGTCGGATACATCGGCCTGGGATTAATGGGCAAGTCGATTGCGCGGAATATTTTGAAGGCAGGCTTTCCCCTCATTGTGCATAACCGTTCACGCGCCGCAGTGGATGAATTAGTTGCAGAGGGCGCAGTCGCCGCAAACTCACCCAAAGAAGTTGCCGAACAAGTGGATGTGGTCTTCACCAACCTGCCTGATTCACCTGATGTGGAAAAAGTGACACTTGACGAAAATGGAATTATCGAAGGTGCGCGCAAAGGACTCATCATGGTGGATAACTCCACCATCAAGCCAGCCTCCGCGCGCATGATCGCAGAGAAGTTAAAAGAAAAAGGTGTGCTCGCTCTCGATGCTCCTGTCTCAGGTGGTGACATTGGTGCGAGGAACGCCACGCTCACTATTATGGTCGGCGGCCAGGCGGAAGCATTGGAAAAGGTAATGTCAGTTTTTCAGGCGATGGGCAAGACCATCACACATGTTGGTGATGCGGGCGCAGGGCAGGTTGCCAAAGCCGCGAACCAGATCATGGTCGCCGCGCAGATGGTAGCGATGGGCGAATTGCTTGTCTTCTCGAAGAAGGCAGGCGTTGATCCGCGTAAAGTGGTGGATGCCATCAAAGGTGGCGCGGCCCAATGCTGGACTCTCGACGTCAAACCGCCGCGGTTGTTCGATGGCAATCGCAGCCCTGGCTTCAAGGCGCACATGCAATTGAAGGATATGAAAATCGTTTTGGATACAGCCAAAGAATTTGATATCCCGATCTCTTCAGCCGAAGCGAATACGAAACTCTTCCAACAAATGATCGATGGAGACATGGGTGAATTGGATAATTCGGCTGTAGTGGGCGTGATCGAAAAATTGGCAGGCGTGAAGATCGTCTAACGTTTCAACGTTGAAACGTTCGAACGTTCAAACCTGTAAACATAAATGACTTTACAACTGAATCACCTCGTCCCTAATTTTGAACTGCCTGATCTTCACGGCAAGCTTCATCGTCTCAGTGATTATCGCGGCAAAATTATCATTGTCAATTTTTGGTCATGTGAATGTCCGCACTCGGAGCGCACGGACAAAGCCGTTATGTCCATGTTCGTGCAATGGCGTGATGATGTGGCGATGCTGTCCATTGCATCGAATCGGAACGAGAAACTCGAAGATGTGAAAAAGGCCGCTGAAACGCGACGCCTGCCAACAGTCCTGATTGATGCGAATTGTCAGGTGGCAGATCTGTTCGAGGCGCAGACCACTCCGCATATCTTTGTGATTGACCGTGATGGAATCCTGCGTTACCGCGGCTCAGTGGATGACGTCACTTTTCGCCAACGGACTCCCACCCGCTTCTATCTAGACCTGGCAGTTGAGTCGCTGCTCGAAGGGCATTTGCCAGAGCTGACAGAATCTCCCGCCTACGGTTGTACGATTGTGCGTGAAATTTGATAGAATAAAACCGTGATCGACCTCAATCAACGTATTATCTTTCTAGATAAGTTACACATCCTAAGCGGACTGGACCAGGAGCAACTGGCAGGCGTTGGGAAAAAACTTGTTGAAACGCACGCGCCCGAAGGGACGGTGATTATCAGGCGCGGTGATAAGGCTGACGGTTTTTACATGTTATACAAAGGCAGGGTCAAGATTACGCTGCCCGATGCGGATAAAGGAGAGAGGCAAATTGCCTGGCTCGCTCCTGGCGATTACTTTGGTGAAGAAGCTCTGTTGGAGAACCGTAATCGTTCCGCCACCATCACCGCCTTGGAAGATTGCGAATTGCTTTTCCTCTCGCGTGAAAACTTCGATGCCCTGATCGCAAAGTATGAAAAATTAAAACCTAATTTCAAAGTAGCCATCAAGAGCCATAAGCTAGCGCGTGCTGCGAAATTTAAGTGGCTTGGCAAAAACGAAGTCATTTACTTTCTGGCTCGCAGGCACAAGATACGTCTTTATTATGCTTTGGTAGGGCCCGTTCTCTCGCTGGCTGTTCCCATTGCGCTCATCTTCTGGGGTATTGTTACTGGAGCCACTACACCGGTAGCACTGGGAGTAATCACGTTGATTGGCGTCCTAGGCTGGGGCATATGGAACGCAATTGACTGGAGCAACGATTATTACATTGTCACAAATCAGCGTGTGATCTGGCTGGAGAAGGTGATCGGGTTGTACGATAGCCGAGAGGAAGCGCCGCTGGGAACCATCCTGTCCGTCGGCGTGGAAACGGACATGCTTGGGCGCATCCTCGATTATGGCAACGTCATTGTGCGCACCTTTGTTGGTAAACTCGAATTCGACCATGTGGATCATCCCGTGCAGGCGGCGGATATGATCCGCGAATATTGGGAACGCACCAAAGCCATCACCACGCGCAGCCAAATGGATGTGATGAAAGATACCATCAAGCAGAAGCTGGGTCTGCCTGTGCCCAAAAAACCCGAGCCCGAACTATCGCCGATTATCGCTAAAGATGAAGAAAAGCTCGCAAGGATGCCGCTTTGGCTTCTGGCAATGCAGAACCTGTTCCAATTGCGAATTGAGGATGCCGGCAAGGTCACTTATCGTAAACATTGGATCATTCTTCTGCAACAGGCATGGCAGCCTTTCCTGCTTTTTCTTTTAGGCATCTCACTCATTATTTGGCGGATCATCATCCTTGTCCGCTCACCTGAACTATCATTCCTACGGGTGAATGCGGCTGGCACTTACAGCCCCGATACTATTGCTGTTAGCATTCCCCTGCTCATGTCGCCAGTCTTATTCTGGCTGTGGTATGAGTACACAGATTGGAAGAACGACATCTTCATGGTGACCAGCGAAGAGATCTTCGATATTGACCGCAGGCCTTTTGGTCAGGAGGAACGTCGCTCCGCGCAGATCGAAAATATTCTGAGCACCTCCTATAAACGGAACGGCTTTATTGCCTATATGTTCAACTACGGTACGGTAAGTATTTCAGTCGGTGGTACAAGCCTGGCATTCGAAGATGTGATGGACCCCGCCAGTGTGCAGGCGGATATCAACCGCAGGCGCGCAGGGCGCATCGCCAAAAAGAACGAGAACGCTGGCAAGGAAGATCGCGAACGCTTTGCTACCTGGCTGGCGGCATATCATAAAAATCAGGATGAATTCATCATGCCTGTGAGGACTGACGAGGAATCTTCCACCGATTCGCGGGATGCGCAAAACCAGGATTTGAACAATACGCCCATTGTCGAAGATAAAGGAAATGATAACGACAGCAACGGCGGATGGGATTTCTAGCACGAAACGTAATTTATTGAATGGATGAGCGGTCACTCGAATACCTGATCCCTGAACGAGTATAAAATTGTGAAAGAGGAAAATCAACAAATGGCATTAAGACAAATTGTGAGCCTGCCCGATCCCATTTTGAGGCGCAAGGCAAAACCAGTAACAAAGTTCGATAAAGGACTGCAAACATTAATAGATGACATGATCGAGACCATGCGCGAAGCACCCGGCGTTGGGCTGGCCGCTCCGCAAGTTAACATCTCTCAACAATTGGCGGTTGTTGAATACGCAGAAGGTGAAGATGATGAAGAAGAGAACGAAGATGCGCCGCCCAAACCCAAGAAACTTTTTGTTTTGATCAATCCTGAGATCGTCAAAGCCTCGGATGAAAAAGTGATGGGCGTGGAGGGCTGTCTCTCCATCCCCGGTCTACTTGGAGAAGTGGAACGGCACGAAGCCCTTCAAGTGAAGGCTCTCAATCGCCACGGCAAACCTGTCAAGCTTAAAGTGGAAGGCTGGATGGCGCGCATCTTTCAGCATGAGATCGATCACTTAAATGGAGTGCTATTCACTGACCGCGCTGCGCGTATATGGAAACCAAGTGAAGATGAAAAAGTAGATATGGAATAACTTCATGCAAGATCAAATCCGCCGCCTGACCAGGGAAGACCTGCCCCGCCTGCGAGAATTTTGGACCAGGCAATGGGGAGCCGAGATCATCATCGCGCATGGTGAAGTCATTCAATACGGGCAGGTGGAAGGCTTCATCCACGCGGATTGGGATGGGCTGGTCACTTATATGGTGCGCGGAGAGGAATGTGAGATCACATCCCTCAATAGTTTGCGTGAAGGTAAAGGGATTGGCGCTGCCCTTCTTGATAAAGTAATTCACGAAGCGAAAGAAACAAAGTGCCGCCGCATGTTCCTGATCACCACGAACGATAATTTGAAGGCCCTCGGTTTTTATCAACGTCGCGGATTTGAACTAGCCGCCCTCCATCGCGGCGCAGTGAACGAAGCCAGAAAACTTAAACCGTCCATTTCATTGATCGGTGAGAATAAGATTCCATTGCGTGATGAAATCGAATTGGAAATGAATCTTTAAGTCACACGTCGAAAGTCGACTCTTCAACCTGCAACCGTTGACTCTTGGCCTTTGACTTTCGACTTTAAACATTACACATGCATCTCAAGCATCTTTCCCTCACCAACTTTCGCAGTCTCACCCGCCTGGATATAGAACTTCCACGGCGGTCTGTTTTGCTTACGGGCAGTAATGCGCAAGGCAAGACCAGCATACTCGAAGCCATTTACTTTCTAGCGGCCTTCACTTCCTTCCAAACTCATGCAGATCGGCAGATCGTTAATTTTCATGAGGCAAAGAATGCGCTGGCAGTTACAAGGCTCGTCGCAGATTATCACCGCGGGAAAACAAAACATCGCATCGAAGCGCGCCTGATTCTTGAACCAACAGGAACCAATGGTCAACGCCTGCGCAAAGAGATTCTGCTGGATGGAGCCAAGCGTCAGGTCAACGATGTGATCGGACATTTCAACTCGGTCATCTTTGTGCCGCAAATGTCGCAGATCATCGAGGGTGGGCCTGAGGAGCGTCGCCGTTATCTTAACCTCGCGCTCGCGCAGGCCGTCCCATCTTATGCGCGCGTGCAGAGTGAATACAATCAGGCGCTTACGCAACGTAACGCATTGCTCAAAGCGTTGAACGAGCGTGGCGGGGACGCAAACCAACTTCAAGTCTGGGATGAAGCGTTGGTCAAGCTCGGTGCTCAGATCATTTTGTGGCGCATTCAGGCTGTTCAGGAAATCGAGCGCTTCGCCTCACGCATTCATAACGAGCTGACTCGTGGAACCGAAATCCTTCGCCTCGCCTATGAGCCTGCTTACGATCCGCTCCCCAAGCCAAACGGACAATTTGGTTTAAAGCTAGACACTGTGATCGATCGTTCGTCCATTGAGTTGGATGAAATCCAGGATGGGTTTTTATTGCGACTGAATCAGATTCGTGGCGAAGAGATCGCACGTGGCGTGACCACCATTGGCCCACACCGCGACGATCTGCGTTTCATCATCAACAAAGCGGATGTCAGCGATTACGGTTCGCGCGGTCAACTCCGCACAACCCTGCTCGCACTCAAACTCGCCGAAGTGGAATGGATGAAGGAACGCACAGGTGAATGGCCGGTCATTTTGCTCGATGAAGTGATGGCCGAGTTGGATGCGAACCGCCGCGCCGACTTGTTGAAATATGTAAACAAAGACCAGCAGGTTCTATTCACCACAACCGACCTGAGTTTTTTCACGCCAGAATTTGTGAATGGTTCGGATATCTGGGATGTAAGCGGCGGGGTGGTACAGCCGAGGAGATAGGGTGTTGAAAATGGATGAGCATTTTTACAATATTAGCAAAAAGAAAAAACTTGGGGAATGGGTTATGGTTCCGACAACGGGCTCAACCGATTACGACCTTGGGTTATTCTATTTATGGACAATGGTGAACGAGTTGTTGGAGACGTTTTACTATTCTAAAAGAAATATTTCTAAGCTGATACCTCACGAGGTATACGAAATTAAGAAAGAAAATCAGGAAACAGCCTTTATTCAGAGGGTGTTCAACGTATATATGGAAATTACTTTGTCGAAGTTGATCGATAAGCACAAGAAGGCATGGTCATTGTATCAATTAACAAATGCTGTTAGAAAACATGATTGGCCTGAGCAAAAAGAAATAGAGGCTGCAATAGATATTTTTGCGACCGAGATCAGACACATTCAAAACGCGCGCCATGAGAGACATGCTCATACGTCGTGGAGGAACAAACCCAATGTAATATATTCTGTTAGAGTAGAGAGTTATCGAAATATTATTAAGAAAGCAGTGGAATTGCTAGACAGATTTGTTGATGGAGAAATACCCTACATTCTCCATTTTGGCGAAACTAAAGAATACAATTTGAGAGAGATCCTGTATTCGGAATAAACAGATATTATTTAGTGATGCCAAAAGAGAAGGCGATTGAAGTTCTTCAGTTGGCGGGTGAGTATCTAAAACCATTGAATAAAGAATTTCATAAACGCAAAGTGGAAAACATATGAACATCTACCCATATTGGATGATCGGTGAATTTATATTCATTATCCTTTTCTTGTCGATCATTATTTTCAGGCTTTGGCACAATTCAAAAAACAGAACGGGCAAAACTAAATTACCGGAAACGATGCAAGGAAAAATCACTTATTACACAAAATACATCCTTCGCATCCTCGGCGTGGGGCTTGGTGCATTCCTCGCGATTTCATTATTTATCATGATCGAACGAAGCATGCTTTCGGTTTACACAGAGACGACACCTGCACCCAGCGAAGTCAACATCCCTCCCGATTTGGGGTTTGAAGTGGAAGAGATTACCTTTAAAAGCGAAGACGGGATCACGCTGGCAGGCTGGTTCACCCCTTCACAAAACGGCGTGACAATTATTCTGCTTCACGGCTATGGCGGCAACCGCACAGGGATGATCTGGCACGCCAGGCAATTGGTCAACGCGGGTTATGGCGTATTAATGTATGACGAACGCGCTTCTGGTGAAAGCGGAGGAGAATATCGCTCGTATGGCTGGGAAGATACACAAGATGTAAAAGCTGCAATCCAATTCCTCTCATCACACAATGCGGGTAAAAACATTGGCATTGCGGGCTGCTCCACAGGCGCAAGCATTGCAGTATACAGTGCTGCGTTATTTCCCGAACTCGGCGCTGCGTGGGGTGATGGAAATTCATCAGTCCGCGCACAGGATTTACCCGCGCCGAAGAATTCCATTATGGCATTATTAACCGCAGGCAATTACATGCTGGATTGGATGTACACTATAAAGCTGGATGCTGAAGCGCCTGCTCCACTAACAGAGGTTATAGGCTGCATTGCACCACGTCCGGTCATGCTTATCGGCGGCGGCACACCGCATCCCACCCTTGGCAGTGAAGCGGAATTATATACTTTGCGTTTTGCAGAAATAGCGGGCCCCAATGCCGAAGCCTGGGTAATCGATGAAGCCACGCATTGTAACGGTCCTGTCCTGCGCCCGGATGAATATTCAGCGCGCATGATAAATTTCTTCGATCTTGCGTTTGACGTAACAAGATAACGATGGTGTAAAATTGGTAAATGTCAGAGACGCTGAAGTACGATGTCCTCGTAATCGGTTCACTTAACGCAGACTTGGTTGTTCAAGCACCTCGCTTTCCAAGACCCGGTGAAACCATTAGCGGAGGCGATTTACTGACCATCCCTGGCGGCAAGGGGGCCAATCAGGCTGTTGCGGCAGCCAGACAAGATGTGAGCGTGGCGATGGTTGGAAGAGTAGGGAAAGATAATTTTGCTCCATTCCTTATCGAAAACCTAAACTCAAATAACGTAAACACATCACACGTGTTACAGGATAATGTTGCCTCTGGAACCGCGATCATCATCGTGGAACAGAACGGCCAGAACAGAATTGTTCTTTCAGCGGGTGCAAACGGCAAAGTGGATGTGCAGGATGTAGACTCTGCGCCTGATGCAAGGATATTGCTCCTGCAATTCGAAATTCCAATGGACACCGTTTTATATGCCGCAAAGCGATATAAATCCAAAGGGACAACGGTCATCCTTAATCCCGCGCCTGCCAGCCAGATCCCAAACGAATTGCTCGCCAATGTTGATATTCTCGTCCCCAACCAAAGCGAACTTGCCCTGCTCACAAACATGCAAGTCATAGACTTAAAATCGGCAGAACTTGCCGCGCAGGAAATCTTAAAGCGTGGAGTGAAGACAGTCATCGTGACATTGGGAAGCAAAGGCGCATTACTGGTAACGAGTGTACAAGTGACGCAAGTGGACGCACATCAAGTTGATGTGGTGGATACTACCGCCGCGGGCGATGCCTTCATAGGCGGGTTCGCATCCAAACTTTTGGCGTCAACTCTGGAGTCGGACAGTTTGCTCTCCGCAGTTCGTTATGGGTGTGCATGTGGTGCGTTGGCGACAACCAAACTCGGTGCACAGCCATCCCTGCCCACAAAAGAGGAAGTGGAGACTTTTGTAGGGGCACAGCGAAGCGATTAACGCGCAAAACAATCTCCGCCCCGCCCCTACCTACCAACATGACAAAACGAATCATCATTGATACCGACCCCGGCGTGGACGATGCGCTCACCTTCCTGCTTGCGCTGGCTTCACCTGAGATCAAACTCGAAGCGTTGACCACTGTGCAAGGCAATGTGACGATTGAAAAAGCCACGCGCAATGCATTGTCTGTGCTGGAGCTTGCACATGCAAGCCATATTCCCGTTGTGCAGGGATGTTCTCATCCGCTTGTTAAATCGCCGCATAGATCGGGGGAAGCCGTGCATGGTACAAGCGGAATTGGCAAAGCTAATTTGCCTGAGTCAAAATCAAAACCAATCGAACAGCACGCCATTGATTTCTTAATTGAAAAGATCATGGCCGAGCTAAACCAGATCAGCTTGTTTGCCATCGGCCCTTTAACGAATGTTGCACTTGCCATTCGCAAGGAACCACGCTTTGCCGAAAACCTGAAGGAACTGGTCATTATGGGCGGAGCAATTCGCTCAGGCGGCAATATCACACCGCTGGCTGAGTTCAATATCCATGAAGACCCACACGCCGCACATATCGTTTTTCATTCAGGAATCCCGATCACATTGATCCCGTTGGATGCAACTTACAAATGCCTGCTTACTTCAGCAGATATTGAGCGATTGAACAAGATCGACTCGCCTATTGCAAGATTTGTGCGTGATGCAACCGCCATCTATATGGATTTTTATAAACAGTACGAAGGCTTTGATGGCTGTGCCATGCACGATCCGCTTACACTGGCAACCATCATTGCGCCCGAATTACTCAGCTTCGAAGATCAGTATGTGGATGTGGATATTTCAGGCGGCGTATCCGTGGGAAACACATTCGCCGATTTTATGAAGGTCTCGAAAAAACCTGCAAACATAAAAGTTGCGCTGGATGTGCGCGGACGTGATTTTGTAGAATTATTTCTTGAGAGGATGGAAGCGCTAAGTCGCAAAATTTGATGTCGTTGCGAGGGTGTTCTTCCCGAAGCAATCTCCGACATATCAAAGAGATTGCTTCGTCGCAAAGGACAGGATCGCTCCTCGCAACGACATATAAGAAACCATGCCCAAACACATCATCCTAGACTCTGACCCTGGCATCGACGACTCGCTTGCCATCCTGCTCGCTCTTGCCTCACCCGAGCTTGCTCTCGATGGAATCAGCATTGTCCACGGGAATTGTTCAGCGGGGCAATCTGTGACCAATGCGCTTTCGGTTTTAGAAATGGCGAAAGCCGCATATATCCCTGTTTACAAAGGTTGTGACCTGCCTCTCGTGCAGCCGTCCCTGTTGGCGCCTGAGACCCATGGAGATCAAGGCATCGGATATGCAAAATTGTCAGCATCGCTGGCTCAGCCTCGGGCGGGGCATGGAAGCGATTTTCTAATCGAGCAGATCATGTCCAAGCCTGGTGAAGTCACGTTAGTGGCCATCGGCCCGCTGACGAATGTCGCCCTGGCAATTCGTCAGGAACCGCGCATTGTGAAAAATGTTAAAGAGGTGTTCATTATGGGTGGCGCATTAAGACATGAGGGCAACACCACGCCGCTGGCCGAATTTAATACTTATGTAGACCCGCACGCCGCGCATATTGTTTTTCATTCGGGGTTGCCGATCACGCTCACGCCGCTGGATGTGACCTATCAATGTATCTTCTTGAAAGATGACTTGAACAGGTTATTGAAAATTGATTCGCAGATCACGAAATTCATTGCGGATGCAACCCGTTTTTACATGGAGTACCACGATGAATACCAAAGCATTGAGGGTTGTGTGATCAACGACCCAATGACCCTGGCGCTGACCTTCATGCCCGAGATTTGCGATTATCAGGAACTATATGTGGATGTGGATATTTCAGGCGGAGTTTCGATGGGCAAGACCTTTGCAGATTTTTATAACTACAACAAAAGACCCGCGAACATGAAAGTGGCCCTGGGTGTGCGCCCGCGTGTTTTCATGGAATTGTTTTTGGAACGGATGGAAAAACTGGCGCGCGCCCTTTCGTGACCTTTGAATTTGATAAGTGTTATGATAATCAAAGCAATCCAATCCAAATTTTTTCGGAGGATAAAATGCTAGAGAAAATCAAGAACAATTTCAATACTCAGACGTGGGTGCTCATCCCCATCGCCATTGCGATTAACATCGCCGTGGGACAAATCGTTCTCGTGCTTAAGCTGCCCGTCTACCTCGACTCGATTGGCACCGTGCTGGTGGCCGTTTTGTGCGGCCCCTGGGCAGGCGCGTTGACGGGTGCACTGTCAAATATTATCTGGGGCATTGCAATTGACCCGAATGCTTTACCGTGGTGGCCTGTGGCATTCTTCATCGGTTACATGGCCGGGCGCATGGCAGGCTGGGGTTTCTTTAAATCGTGGTGGAAAGTTGTTGTAACTGGTTTCGTGGTAGCACTGACCGCCGCAATCGTTTCAACCCCCATCGCTGTTTATCTTTATGGCGGCATCACAGCCAGCGGCTCTTCATTTATCACTGCCTATCTACTCCAGACCGGGCAAGGCGTTGTGCAGGCTGTATTGAGCACTGGCTTCCTGGTTGAACCTGTGGATAAGATCACCACCTCCATGCTTGCCTTCGCGATCATCCTTGGGTTGCCCAAGCGCACGATTGGCGGGCTGCCAAAACCAGAGCAAGTGGAAGTTGAAGGCGGCGCCAGCAAGAATCAATTGTATATTGCCATCGGCGTGGTTGTCCTGCTGGTTTTGTTCGCAGCATTCATGCTCCGCAATATTTTGGGCGGATAATAAAGCGGGAGCGCAAAATCTCCTGATTTTGCACCGAAGTCAGGAGACTTCGGACTCCGTATCGTATAACAAGAAGGAGACCAGGCTTTGCGCCTGGTCTCCTTCTTGTCGTTTATAATCACCGCCTATGCACGAAAGACTTTCCTTTCATATCAAACGCGATAGCGCGCTCCATCGTCTCAACCCCCTCACAAAGTTGACTTTGGTTCTGGCACTCATCCTCTTAGCTTTTTTCAGCCCCTGGTATTGGACTCCGCACTTGTTGGTGTTGTTCGCCATCACGCCGCTGAGTATGATCGGCAAAGTGGGTAAGGAATATTTCGGTGCTGCATTTCGTTTGATCCTCCCCGCAGCAAGTTTCCTTTTTTTTATGCAGGCATTCTTTCAACCTGTGGGCGAAGAGATCATCTTCAAGTTCTATTTTCTGGATGTGACGCGGGAAAGTTTAATGTTCGCATTCAGCAACGCCACTCGCATTTTTGTGATGGTCTCCTCGTTCACACTTTTCCTGCTCACCACACATCCCAGCGAATTGATGTCTGATCTGACGCGGCGCGGCTTGCCCGGTCAATTTTCCTACGTGATCATTTCCACACTTCAAATACTGCCTCAGATTCAAGCCAAAGCGCAGACCATCATTGCCGCACAGCGCTCGCGCGGTTTGAATACGGAAGGTGGTTTCTTCAAAAGAGCTGGTTCATTGGTTCCACTGGTCGGGCCACTGGTTTTAGGTTCACTGGTTGAAGTGGAGGAGCGGGCCATCGCCATCGAAGCACGCGGCTTTACGTCAAAGAGCCAAAAGACATCCCTGCATGAAATTCCAGATACAGTTCTGGATAATGGATTGCGTTGGGCGTTGGTTATCCTTGTTCTTGTTTCGATTACGTTGAAAATATGGCTTTCATAAATCTGCAAAACGTCACTTATAAATATCCGCTCACCAAAACACCTGCACTGCAAAATATTAATTTGCAGGTGAACGAGGGTGAGTTTGTTGCGGTGATTGGTCCCAATGGCGCGGGCAAGTCTACGCTGTGTTATACGCTGGCGGGATTTGTCCCTCATTTTTTCAAAGGCGAGATCAGCGGCAGTGTGGAAGTGGCTGGCAAAGAATCAAGCAAGTCCACGCTGGATGAATGGGTTCTCAATGTTGGCCTTGCGTTTCAGAATCCGTTCAATCAAATCAGCGGCGCAAAATATACCGTCTTTGAAGAGCTCGCATTCGGATTGGAAAACACCGGCGTGCCTCGCGAAGAAATGAGACCTCGCGTTGAAGAAGCCATGAAGTTGACCGACATCAGCAACCTGGCTGACCGCTCGCCTTATTCGTTATCTGGTGGACAACAACAACGCGTCGCTCTGACCTCGATCCTGGTCATGCAGCCCAAGCTGCTCGTGCTCGACGAGCCGACTTCGCAAATGGACCCGATTGGCACACGTGAAGTCTTCGGTGTGATCCGCAAGATGGCAGAACGAGGCATGACCGTGGTGATGGTGGAACACAAAGTGGAATGGATCGCGCAATTTGCAGACCGTGTCATCGCTTTGAAGGATGGGGGAATCTTTCTGGAAGGCATGCCCCACGAAGTATTAACTTCGGATGTATTGGCGGAAAATGGATTCGGCATTTCGCGTTACACCTCCACTGCGAGGGAAGCGAAGAAACAAGGTTTATGGATGAAGGATAGATTACCTGTGACGTTGGACGAGGCTGTGGAGGGATTCAAACCTTGATGAACGGAGATAAACAGAGATTTTTTATCTTTGTTTATCATGGTGAATTCACAAAATGAAAATAGAAATCAAAGACCTTCGCTTTACCTACCCCACCGGGCTTGAAGCATTGTGTGGTGTTTCGCTATCCATTGAAGCGGGTGAGCAGGTTGCTATTGTGGGTCAGAACGGGGCGGGGAAAACGACTCTGGTGCGGCATCTCAATGGGCTGTTAAAACCAACCTCAGGCTCCGTTTTGATCGGGGATTGGGATGTAGCAAAATATACTGTGGCAAAACTTGCCTCACGAGTTGGCTATGTCTTTCAAAACCCTGATGAACAATTATTTTCAAAGGATGTGATCACCGAGGTCACATTTGGGCCGCGCAATCTTGGATATCCCAAAGAAAAAGTGGATGAGTTGGTCAAGCGTGCCTTATCCCTCACGGAATTGAACGATAAGACTGAAACCAATCCCTACGATCTTTCACCCACCTGGCGCAAGATGGTCGCGCTGGCCTCTGTCATTGCAATGGATACACCCATCCTGATCTTTGACGAACCTACGACAGGCCAGGACGCGGTCAATGTGGCGCGCATTGCACACGTCATTGCCGAGTTACGTAAGGAAGGCAAGACTGTCATCACCATTACACATGATATTGATTTCTGCGCCGAGAACTTTGAGCGCGTGATCGCACTCGCCAATGGACAAGTTTTGTTAGATGGTCCCGCCAATGTCGTGTTGGGTCAGGAGGAGATTCTGGCACAGACTTACGTTGACCCGCCACAGTTGACTCGTTTAGGAAAAAGACTGGGATTTAAAGAAATTGTGAGGAATCAGGAAGAGTTCCTTCACGTCATTGCGAGGAGCGAGCGATAGGGAGCGACGACGCAATCTCCTCATAAATATTGGGATTGCTCACCGCACTGGCGCGCGGCGCAAGTGTCGGGCATGGAACAAATGCGCCCTCGCAATGACATTCAGCGTTTATACACTACTAACTCTTCATATCCTGAATCATTCTCCAGCAATTCACGTTTGTAAACTACATCTTCAAACGCAGCGATGACGATTTCGGCTGTTGTATAAATTTTGCATCCGCTGACGAGGTGGCCGCCAAGTGTCACGCCGTTGTCATCCGAAATGGCAAGGTGCAGGTGTGAACCGTGAATGGAGACTATGCCTGTCACCGAAACGATCTCGAAATAACCGTCATACTCGTGGTGAAACTCTCTGTTCGCCAGGCGTAATGTGGTATGTGTGAGGCTGCCAACCGCACTCAACACACAGCCTGCCTCGATGTTATTATCGGCAACAAAGGCCTCAATGGAGTCAAACAGATCCTGGTCAGGTTTTAGGCGAAGAGTATGGGTTTTCATATAGGCCTCATTAATCTTATTTGAAAAGGAAATTACCATGAACACAAAATCCTATCGGTTCTTTGACATTATCCTCGGCATCTTTATCGCGGTGTTGCTTATCAGCAATATTGCATCCTCAGCCAAGATCGTGGATTTGGGATTCGATATATTTAATATCCCAATGGCATTCGACGCAGGCACGATCCTTTTTCCGATCAGCTATGTTTTCGGTGATATTCTAACTGAAGTCTATGGCTATCAACGCTCACGCCGTGTGATATGGACGGGCTTCTTCGCCCTAGCGTTGGCTGCCCTAGTCTTTTGGGTGATCAGCCGCTTGCCTGGTGAAGTCACATGGCAAGGATATGCGGGCGATAATGCCTATCAAGCCATTCTAGGCGGCATGAGCAGCGGTGGCATTGTGCTGGCCAGCCTGGCAGGTTTCTGGCTCGGCGAATTCAGCAACTCGTTCATCCTCGCAAAGATGAAAGTGCTCACGAATGGACGCTGGCTTTGGTCCCGCACAATTGGGAGTACGCTCATCGGTGAAATGGTGGACACGGTTATATTCGTTATAGTTGCCTCTGCATTTGGCATTTTCCCATGGAGTTTGTTCCTCACGCTCACGATTGCAAATTATCTCTTCAAAGTGGCTGTTGAAGTTTTGATGACACCGTTGACGTATCTCGTTGCCCGCGCTTTGAAACGAGCCGAGAATGAAGATTATTACGACCGTGACACAAACTTCAATCCATTTGTTATTCAATGAGGATTTCGCCGCTTATACTGAACAACTCCGAAGGAGTGGCAGGATTATAGATTCGCAAAGGTTTTTTGAGAACCCCGAAGGGGTATCATATAGCCGCTTTAAAATCATGACATCCCTTCGGGATTTGATTAAACATTTTCAATATTCTATAACCTTTTCATCCCTTCGGGATTTTAACCCTGTACAAAGCTACTTCACTAACTTGCTACCTTGCAGAATTTTCGTAAGTTTTAACGCACACATGCTTCGCACTGCGAAGCAGTGCCGAAGAGACGCAAAGTCGCAAGGAAAAAACAATAGAATCTTTCCGCCTTGGCGACTTTGCGTTAAGAATCTTGATTAAAAGCAGATCAAGAAGTAAAGGTGGTAACTTGCGTTACTTAATAAATATCATGATCCAGTATAAAACAAACACGGAGCCGATTAATTTCGACTCCGTGTTTTCAATTCAAATATGTCATCACCAAAGCGGAAAACCGATCAGCGCTGTTAGCCAGTCGATCATGGGCTGGTAGATTTGCAGGCCGATCAGGGCGACGATGATACCTAAAATCGCGCCAACGATGACATCGGAAAGATAATGCACGCCCATTGAGACGCGCGCCAATGCTACCAGCGGCGCCCAAACCCAAAGAACAATAGCAAGCCCGAGCGGGGCAAGAGCCGAGGCAAGGACCGCAATCAGGAAGGCGCGGGCGGCATGTCCAGATGGGAAGGAGTGTGGATCAGTGTTGCGATAGATCCCGCCCCACTCACCTTCCGGCCTTTCCCGGCGAACGAGAAATTTTATGACAAGCACTACGCCAGCCAGACCCACAATACCGAAGAATTCAACCACTTCCCACTGCTTCCATGCCGGGTTGCTAAAGAACCAAAAGATGATCAACGCCGCCAGCCAGAACCACGAGTCGCCGGAGTGCGCAAGGAAGGCGGCGATATTGCGCAAAAAACCCGGCTTTTCAGCCACACGTAATTGACTGGAGAGTCGGGCATCTAGTTCGAGGATGGAGCGAAGACTCATCTTTTCTTTGCCTTCATCCTGAGATTGGTTTTGGAAGAAGCTGATTTTTTAACAGGCTTTGCTTTAATAGCTTTCTTTTTGGAGGCGGGTTTCTTGATGGCCGCAACTGCCTTATGCTGTTGACGCACAAAATCTTCACGCATCAATTCCAACTGATGAGGTTTATCCACATCCATACACGGTTCGGCCTGCGACCAGATGATGGCGCGCCCCTTGATGCCAAGTCTCTTCGAGACTTGCTCCACCATTTGTTGCAATGTGAATTGACCCGTAAAATATTTAAACGCCGTATCCAAGCCAATGATGGCAGCCTGGCGCAATGGACTCTTGCGGTTGCCGATCAACTGCTCCCAGGTATCCAGGTGTTGTGTTGCCTGGCTTACATGAATCACATTAATATCTGCGCCGCACACTTCCGTATCTTTTAATTTTGTATAGGTTCGCTTGGAGGTCGGGAATCGCTCTTCCATCACTTCACGCGGACAGACGCCATAATATAGATCATCCCTGGTTTGCATGGCAGTTTTCACTAGCCAATCCACCATTTCACTCTTTAGAGTTGGGATATCCGATGAAACAAGAAGAACGTATTCGCTCTTCTTGTTCAACTCAATGGATTTATTCACGCCTGCAACGATATTGGCCAACATGCGTCCCTGATTGGACATGTAATGGATGGGCTTTTTGCAGGTTAGATCGCTTTTTGATGAAAGCCCAATGACGATGATGTTATCCACATGTTTGGCATTGCCCAGCGCATCCAAAACCCATTGGATCATGGGTTTGCCCGCAATATCGATCAAGGCCTTGGAGTCACCTTTGGAATAAGTGTATAAAGGGTCACCAGGCTGCGGGATTCCACCAGCAGTTATTATGGCATCCATAATTTAGTTCAACTCCTGCAATTGAGGCTCGAAGCCAAGCTTATCGAGCATTTCAGTTAATTCAGGCCATGTGAGGGGGCGTCCCTTGCCGGAGACAGCCACCAGCGCAGCTTCCATCATATTCGTGCCAAAGGAGCGGCCTTCCAGCACCGGTGTGGTTGTGATGAGATACTTCACACCGGCTTTTCGGAATATTTCAACATCTTCGGGGGTGGTGGTATTGGTCACGATCACTTTACCCGTTAGATCATCAGGCATAAAGCGTTTGATGTAATGGCAGTCACCTGCAATCACAGTTGCCCATGCATAGTGCTTCCCCCATTTGGGCGTGCGCTTTTCCTGCTTTTCACCGGTGGGGTAAATCCACTCGAAGGGCAGGCGGCTTGCAATTGGCATCATCAATGCAGCCACAGTCTTAAGTTGGGAAATCTTATGGATTGCAATCGGAATATCCAAGCCAAACATCAGATCGCCAAATACGGTTTCATAACCAGCATCCACAAATGCCTGGGAGAGTCCCCAACGATCAACACCTAAAGCGACAAGCACCCTGCGTCCGTGGGAATTTATATAATCGCCAATTTTCTTATCTAAAAATGCGGGGGCTTTATTTTCAAGCGTATTCTTTAATCCGCCCCCATCCACCAAAGGTGTTTTCTTTACATAGCGTACCATCGGGGTCACTGAATGTAAGGGGTAGTGTTTTCCATCTGCCACAACTTCTAGGTCTGCGCCGCCTACGCCAAACGCATCCACTGTGCCATCGAGTTCTTTATATTTTAGAGCGGCAGCTTCCATATCACCATCTGTGCCAATGCGTTCAATGCGAACCTTTTCGCCAAGTAATGTTACTTCTACCGCCTTATTACGTTTGGACGAACCTATGCTGATGCTGACTGCACGTTTCATATATTTCTCCTCTTAATGATGGGTTATTGAAAGTATACTCCTAAGTACGGGAGGTGAGAATGATGATGAAACTATCCTTCAACCACTCCGCATAAGAGCGAGAGCCTGCGGCTCCACTCAAGACGGATGGAACCGAATCAGGAGTCGGATTGGGTGGGAAGCGTGAAGAAAAATGTCGCCCCCTTCCCCGCTTCGCTCTGGACCCAGATCCTGCATCCGTGTACTTCGACTATTCTCTTAACGAGGGCAAGACCAATCCCCGTGCCGTCCGAACTTACATCCAGTTTGTTGAACAGCCCGAAAATCCTATCGTGATGGGCGGGGTCAATACCGATGCCGTTATCCCTGATATAGAAAATAGGTTTATCCTTTTCAGTTCCATCACTGCCAATTTCAATTAGAGGATCGGGGCGGGAGCTAACAAATTTTGCAGCATTATCAATTAGATTTTGCAGAACTTCGATCAAGCGCTGGCGATCCCCATAAACAATCGGCAGATCATTCTGAACCTGCACCTGAACTGAGTTTGCATGCAGCCGTCCATACACCAGGTCCAGGGCTTCCTGAACGATCTCTTTGAAAGGTATATTTTGATGCGGATTCACCAAACGTCCAACGCGTGAGAGTTCAAGTAATTCATTAAGCAAGGCTTGCATTTTATCGGTTGCATCGGCGATGCGCTGGGTATCAGCTTTCAAGCGTGTGATATTACCGTTGGATGCATCCCGCTCTAAAAACCCAAGAAAGCCTTTAATGGTAATGAGCGGAGATTTTAGATCATGGGATACGGTATAGGTGAATCGTTCCAGTTCACTGTTCTTCTCTTCCAGTTCCTTGATCAATTCCTCGCGTTCGGTCTCCACCCATTTGCGCTGGCTTATGTCACGCACCATGATGATGGCGGATTCAGAAGTGACAGCGGCAATGCGAGCCTCAAAAAACTGGGTCTCTTCGCCGGGCGGCATTCCATATTCAAAGGCATTTAATTGACCTGTAGCCAGCACGCGCTCCAGCGCAAACATGGTTTGCCTGGCAATCTCCTGCGGGAATAGATCCTGTATATTCCTGCCAATAAATTGTGAAGGCGGCATAAGAGGGGAAATTTCTGAAGATGCCATAAAGTCCAGGAATATCCCATCCTTGGATATTTCAAAGATCATATCTGGAATGGATTGGAGGATTGCGCGGGTGCGGGCTTCAGCGTCTTGCAGCGCATCCTGCGTCTGTTTCTGTTCGGTAATATCATAGAACATGGATAACACGCAGGATTGTTCCTTGATCTCGATCAATTCATAAAAAGCAATCACATGACGGTGGGTATCTGCGGCATCGAAAAAATCATAGCTTGGGTTAAGAACGGAATGTTTGGCCTTGATCTCCTGTACAAACTTATGGCGGTCATCCATGGAATCCCACATGTGCAATTCCTCCGCCGACTTGCCGATGGAGGTTTGCGGATCGTATCCGCTTAGGTTCCAATAAGCGTCATTGGCATCCAGTAGGCGACCTTCATCAAGGGTTGTGATGCAGATGGCAACCGGGCTGGCCTGAAAGACGGTGCGGAAGCGCTCTTCGCTTTCCTTAAGAGCACGCTCTGCCTGCCGCTGTTCCGAAATATCATAGAACATGCAAAGAATGCAAAGGCGTTCCTTAATGTGGATCAATTCATAATAGGCTATCGATGTTTTATTGGGCTGATTTGGGTTTGTGAATTCAACTGGAATATCCTGCAGGGAGCCTTTATCCAGAAGTTCGCGCACGAATATGGCGCGCTCCTCAGTTTTGCTCCATAGATTAAATTCCAGCGATGAATGCCCAATCGCCTGCTCGGGTTGAAGCCCCGTCAATTCCCAAAATGCAGCGTTGGCTTCCAGAAAGGTCCCATCTTCCAGCGTCACAATGGAAATTGCAATTTTGCTGTTGTTGAATACCTTGCGAAATAGTTCTTCACTGGAGCGCAAAGCCAGTTCAATTGTTTTTCGTTCCTGAATTTCCTTCTGCGCCTGTTCATAGAGGCGGGCATTATCAATCGCAAGCGAAGCCAGCGCGGCAAAACGCTCCATGAGATGGACTTGTTCCTGCGTAAAATTTTTCATCTGCTTCACGTGCGCAATTGCGATCACCCCAATCACAATATCCCCTACTTTAAGCGGCACACCCATCACAGAGAAAAAGTTTGCATCAACGAACAATTCAATTCTTTTTTCCCAGGCACGGTAGTCAGTAACAACCAGCGTCTGCCCGCTCTCCCATACCGAGCCAGTGACTCCCTGGTCTCTTTGAGTCAATACCCCATTAAATTTAGCAAGAACGCCCAGCCCAACCTCCTGCCGAAGCGCAGAGCCATCCGGCAGGGCTAGTTCGATGAGACCATGTTCTGTATCGATCAAGTCACAGGCACGGGCGAGAATGGATTCAAGCAGAGGCTGAAGTTCTGAACGGTTCAATAATCCCAAGGCTGTGTCGTTCAAGGCGGTGAGATAATCCGCCTGCCTTTGCAGTTTCTCCTCAGTGCGCAGGCGTTCTCTCAGTTCGATGCGCGTATCATCCAGGGAACGGTTTAAATTATGGATCAATAGATAGACGAGAACACCTGATAATATGAAGACTGCGGTAAGGTCGCGCGCATAACTATAAGGGTCATCCATGGCGAACGGGCGCAACCCCTGCTGTTCCTGAATTGCAAAATACCAAAGCGCGGCAATACTAAGCAGGCCAAAGAAAAACCCTTCCCGCCAGCTAAGCAAGAGGCCTCCGAGAAGGATAATAACGAAATAAGAGATGGCCGCCACATCCCGAAGGCCATCTGCACTCCAGGCTTGATAGGTCATCGCCAGCCACGTCGAAGTTACTAAAAACTGGCCTGCTCCATGCACAGCACCCATGCGGAGCATGATCTGAACAACAAGCAGGATCAGAATGACGGCCGGCAAAATAAACATGGATGAACGGCTCAGCCATCCTCCGCCTACCATACGGATCAAAATAATGATGAAAACAATGGCAATTGCGCTCCACCCAAAGTAATTGAGTATCCTCGCAGTGCGTGTTTTTTCCTCATTATCAAAAATAGGAGGGGTCAATAAACGGCGCAGGCGTTCAAACATGATTCTCATTATATAACATGTCCATAGCACGGGAGGCTATGCTTTCAGGCCGTGTTGCAGAGAGTAGAGAGGTCTAAAAAGAATAGACTCAGAAAACTTTTACCACAGAGTACACGGAGTCCACAGAGTTTTTAAAAGGATTTCTCTGTGATCTTTGTGATCTCCCGTGGTGAAATCTTTTGGCGGGCCAACCCAATTCGACACTCCCAAGAGCAAAAGACATTGAATTTGGGAACGGTGTAAAATAAGAAAAAACTCTTGTACCTGGAGATAACATGGCCCCACAGGATTTTCGTAAAGAAAAAGATTCACTCGGTGAGATGCAGGTTCCCGCATCAGCTTTGTATGGCGTGCAGACTCAGCGCGCAGTGGAAAATTTCCCCATCAGCGGATTGCGCCCCTGGCGCGCTTTCATTTGGTCAATTGCGGCTGTAAAACGTGCCGCGGCGCTGGTGAACTTTGAATTAGGTTTGTTCAATGATCGTGATGTGGATAGTAAGCATTTCACTGCAAAACAATTGTCCCAGTCTATTGCACAGGCAGCAGAGGAAGTGATGGATGGAAAGTGGGACATGGAATTTGTGGTTGAACCTTTTCAGGCTGGCGCGGGGACGAGTCATAACATGAATGCGAATGAGGTGATCGCGAATCGCGCCACTCAAATTTTGGGCGGGGAGATCGGCAAGTATTATGTCCACCCCAATGACCATGTCAACATGGCGCAATCTACAAATGATGTAATTCCAACTTCGCTCCGTCTTGGTGCGTTGTGGCGCTTGGATGAATTGTTAAATGCGCTGCAAGGTTTGCAAACCGCGCTTGAGGTCAAAGCGCATGAATTTGATGAGATCGTTAAATCAGGTCGAACACACCTGCAAGATGCAGTGCCTGTGCGATTGGGTCAGGAGTTCGGCGCCTATGCAAAGGCAGTTCAGCGTGATGCAGAACGCCTCCGCAGGTCGGCTGAGGGGTTGCGCAGGCTTGGGATCGGCGGAACAGCTGTCGGCTCAGGTTTGAACGCGCATCCTGATTATCATGCCCACATGGTGAAGAAATTATCCGAGTTGACTGGTTTGCAATTGGTCGTTTCCGATAATCTATTTGAGACGATGAATTCGATGGCAGATGCGGCGGACTTCTCTGCCTCGCTGCGGACTCTGGCACTGACATTGATCCGCATCGCAAACGATTTCCGCCTCCTCTCTTCTGGACCGTCAACCGGGTTCGACGAAATTAGATTGCCCGCCGTTCAGCCTGGTTCATCCATCATGCCAGGTAAGGTGAATCCTGTAATGGCTGAGATGCTTGACCAGGCCATGTTCCATGTGATTGGCTGTGATACTACGGTAGCAATGGCGGCACAGGCGGGACAATTGCAATTGAATGTGATGATGCCTATCCTCGCGCATAACCTGTTCGAGATGATGCAGGTAATCATTGGCTCGGTGAACGCATTTACCGAACGCGCTGTAAAAGGTGTAACCGCCAACCGCGAAAAAGCAGAAGGCTGGCTAGCAAAGAATGCGATCATCGTGACGGCGCTGAACCCCGTGATTGGATATTCACAAGGAGCCGCACTGGTAAAAGAGGCGCTCGCATTGAATGCTTCTATTAAAGCATTGGCAATTGAGAAGGCAAAGGCAGGAGCATTAAAGCACCGTGATGAAGATCGTCCCGTAACGCCAGATGAAATTGAATCTGCGTTAGGTGATTTGCGTAAGTTGACGGAGGGTGGGATTGTAGGTGGAGTCAGCGGCGGCGGATAACTCAGCTCAGGACGAAGTTCCCGCTCGTAGCCGAAGCGTGGGCACACAATGCGAATTATCAATGAGGACAGAATATGGACTTTCTTAAGATCATTCAATCTCTGCAAGACCTGGTATATGAGATTGTTGTCTGGGTACTTCTGCTGCCAAAGACCGTATTTCGTGCCGTATTCCGCCCGCACTTGATGGTGCAGTATGTGAATCAAGAATGGGGGAAGGAACCTGAAAAACAGTTCGATGAATATTTATCTCCGACACTATTTTTTCTGCTGGTTGCGGTGTTTCCAAGTGCGCTATTCACCTGGATGACAGACTTAACACTGAAACTAAATCCATCGCTGGCGCAATTAACGGAAAGTAACTTACTCACTAGTACGCTCACAACCCTAATCTCGCTTTTGATCTATTTGGTCTGGCTGGAATGGTTGAACAAACGTCCGCTTAAACGTTCGGGATTAAAAAGATTGTTCTATATCCAATGTTATTTGGTGACTCCCGCACAATTTATTTATGTAGCACTTGTTTTTACAGCGATAAACTTAATCGGTATCTACGCCATTGCCACCCTGGGAACCCTGCTTTTGATTTTTTATGAATCTTTTGCCTTTAAAGATGAATTAAAAGTCAGTTGGTGGAAAGGGCTATGGTATGCAGCCCTTCCCTATCTGGCTTTTATGATTCTTTCCGTTGCTGCTTTTTGGATATTGAGTGTCTTTTATTAGTGAGCTGTGGAGTTAGCCGCATATGCAATAAAACTTAAGGACGAGTCAACTTTACGCGCATCACATACTTGTTCATAGCGCCGAAGCGATATTTATATTCTTCATCGCCGCGCATGAAGTCGAATTCGTAGCGTCCGTTTTCGCAGCACCACTGCAAAATATAGCTTAGCAAGACCCAGCCGGGGGAAAGGTCCATAAAATCGCGGTTGACTCCGGCGTTATAGCCCCATAACTTATTGTTGTAATCAAAATTAAGGGCGGCTCCTATCCGTTGACCATCCGCTTCGAGGAAGGCCAGCCACAGCCAGCCATTTTCATGTGCAGCCAGGATCACCGCGCGCATTTGGGCACGCATTACTTCGGTGAGGAAACTCGCTTTGTTTAGGTCATGCTCCATCAGTGTAAAAAACTGGGTAATTTCAGCTTCGGGGTCAGCCATATCGGAGATGAACCAGCGCACACCTCGTCCGCTTTCTTCGGCGCGGCGCATTTTACGGCGGATCTCGTGGCGTTGTTTCTTCTCTACGCGGGAGAGGTATTCTTCGAAGTCGCCATTCAAGGCGATGCGTGGGGTGGGACGATACATCTCTTCATGATGAGCCCAGCCGCGGGCTGTAGATTCAGCTTTGAGCGCGGCCAGGGTTGGGGATGAATCGGGGAGGTTATACCAATCGACGGCAGACCAATTGTCGGGGCGGGATGACCCCGCCCTTACTTCATCGGAAGCGAGGAAATCCAATAATCCTGTAACGAAGCGTGCGTGGTCATTCATCCGTACGATCAAATCCAGATAATCAGAAATTTCAATGCTGCCAATTAAAAGAAGTGCAGGTTGGTTTTCGTATTCTGAAATGAATAGTGGAGCAATGCCAATTAGCTTTCCATCCTCGCACGCAGTGACGAGGATAAGTTCTGCATTCAGCCATTCACTGCCGCCGCGATGTTCCCACCAGGCGGATTGATATTCGTGGCGCAAAAAAGGAGTGTCACTGACCGAGTCTTTCAACAGGTCATTCCACTCCTGCGCAGTTATTTCCGAAAAATTTTTATGAAGTTTATATTCCATAGCCGCCAAATTTTACCAGTTATAATCAGTAGAGTATGATTCTGGATTCCATCAGCAAGCTGATGGAAATTTCGGGCAGCAAGCTGCCCGACTCCAGAGGTTTTCGTGAAACGCATACATCTGATAGGCGCTTAAGGTTGATTCTTACATGGCTCTCGACATTACACTTGCACCTCTCTATCGAATGAATGGACAGGAAATCGCCAGCCTGCCCGGCTTGCTTGTGCAATCACCGCCGCAATCTGCTGCGCGCATCCGTACACAAGACAGGCTGGTGGTGTATTTATTATTGACAGGCAACGCTGTTTTTTCATCGACAGAATATATGCAAGTGGCACAAAATGCGGCAAACGTTTTTTATAAAACTTCGGGGTCGCTCACCAGCGCACTGCGCGCCGCAACAGAAGATGTAAATAAAAATTTACTCGAACGCAACATGTCCACCAGCGGGCGGGGTCAATATGCAAATGGATGGCTCACACTTGCCGCGCTCCGCGATTCACAATGCACCATTTCAATGAGCGGCCCCATGCACGCTTATTGGTTTGGTCAAAATGAAACCCGCCATATTCACGAGCCTGGATCATCAGGTAAAGGGCTGGGCACAAGCCAAAGCACAAGTATTTATTATGCCCAGGTCTCTTTGAACGCCGGGGATCGTATGCTATTTTTTGGAAGAGCACCAGGCGCATGGGAAAGCACATTGAACGACTCTCGTCCATCTTCATTAGATGCCATGCGCCGCCGTCTTTCCACATTGACAAGGGAAGACTTGAACGCAGTTTTGATCCAAGCCACAGATGGTAAAGGCGCTTTGAATTTATTAAAGGGAACTATTGAATCTATAGAACCGAAAAAAGAAGATGAAACACCGCCTCCTTCCGTAACCTCAAGCCTGCCTCACCACGAGGAAGCTGAGTCTATACCCCAACCCTTCGACACAGCTCAGGATGCGCCTTCCGACTCAGTTCAGACTCAGCCATCTGAATCAGCAGAGGACAAAACTGATTCAACCCCTGAAATCCATTCACACGTTTTGCAGCCTTCAGCATACGCTATCCCACCACAGCAGGAAGAATCGTTTCCACAAGAGCAAACTCACACTACTCCGCTGGCAGGTTTGCCGCGCAATACCACCCCGCGCGATTTTCCTTCATCCATTCCGAGAGCACCGTATTCCAGGTCACAACCTGTGGAAAATATTCCGCAAGAATCCATTGAACCCGCTGCTCTTGAGGTTGAAGAAGATAATGGGCCAGAAGAAATTTCAACTCCTGAAAAAATGGACCAGCCCGAAGCTGCGCGTGAACCTTCTGTTCGAGCGCGGCAAACTGCCAAAGCCATTGCAACTGGAATTCAATCCACCCGCCGCCTGGGTGATACGCTTGGCGAAAAATTTAGAAATTTCCTCCCGCGTCTCCTGCCACAAAGCGAGGCATCTGAGTCTCCAGTTCCTACCTCATCTTTGATGCTTTTCATGGCGATCCTGATCCCTTTGATGGTGGTCACTATCTTAGTTGTTGTCTACCTGCGTTATGGACGTAGTGAACAATATGACACCTATTTGAGTCAGGCACAGCAGATGCGAGACCAGGCGGTCTCACTCAGTAACCCTGTGGAACAACGCATCGCCTGGGAAAATGTTTTATTGAATGTAGAGATCGCGGAATCACACCGCGAGACATCAGATACGGTCATCTTGCGCCAGGAAGCTGAATCCAACCTCGATCAACTGCTTGGCATCACACGGATGCAGTTCAACGCTGCATTCAGCACCAAACTTGGTATTGACGTGAGCCGTATGGCCGCCAGCGAAACAGATCTCTTCGTGCTCAATGCAGCTACTGGGGAAGTATTGCGCGCTGCTCCAGCCAGCGGTGGACGCGGCTTTGAGGTGGATACAACTTTCACTTGCAAGCCCGGCGTTTATGGCAATTACACTGTCGGCCCGCTGGTGGATATCCTGGCACTGCCGGGGCTCAACTCCATCAATGCCACTTTGCTTGGTATCGATGCGGGCGGAAATCTTTTATATTGCGCACCAGGGCAGTTGGCGCAAGCCATCCCTCTGCCTCCACCAGATACAAACTGGGGACGTGTCACTGCCTTTACACTGGATAACGGCAACCTGTATGTATTGGATGCGCCTGCACGCGCCGTATGGGTCTATAACGGAAAAGATGGAACTTATGTGGACCGCCCGTATTTCTTCTTCGGCCAGCAAACCCCAACACAGGATGTAATTGATTTCATCGTATCCGGTGATGAACTATATATGCTTCACGCGGATGGGCGTCTCTCCAATTGCTCATACAGCCGCATTGAATCAAGTTCATCGCAATGCCAGGATCCGCTCCCGCTGGTCAATCCATTTAAAGCTTACGAGGATATTGACCTGTTCGGCACAGCCCACTTTACACAAATGCTTTTCGCAGCGCCCCCGGATCAATCCATTCTTTTATTGGATGCAGATACACAAGGTGTACTGCGCTTTGCACCGCGTTCACTTGAATTACAAAACCAGTTCCGTCCGACAACGGGACCAACCAACCCGATCCCGTCCGGGCCGGTGGGTGCTGTAACTGTCAGCCCCAATCACGTGTTATATCTGGCAGTGGATGGTCAGGTCTATTTTGCGTTGAACATGCCTTGATCCAAAGGAGAGTTTATGCCCGGCTTATTAGATTCATTACTGAAATTGTTTATACCCGCCAAATACCCGGCAGATAGCATCACCGAGCCCGCCCAGATCACACAGAGCAAGGTGCTCCTGATCGTATATGACCCTGTTATGGATAAGGCCACAGGGACTAAACTCTCGCAGCAACAAAAGTGGTTCCGCACCGCCGATTTGGTCACTGGCTTTATGACCGATATGCTCGAAGTCAGCGGCGGGATGGCCCGCTTTCAGATCGTGGAACGCGTGGATGTGGATGAATTCCCCGCCAAGACGGATGGCTTTCGATACACTCCGCAAACCTATATGGACGTTATGCACCACATAACTTCTCCACACGTGCCACAGGAAATTAATTATCAGGCCATCCTCAGTAAATTTAATATCCTGCAGCGTGTTGCAAGGAATGAAATCGACGAAGTGTGGATCTTTGGTTTCCCACACGCCGGGTTTTACGAATCAGTGATGGGCGGGCCGGGCGCATTCTGGTGCAACGCGCCTCCACTGGTCAATACTTCAGCCAGTAAACGCCGCTTTGTCATTATGGGGTTTTCCTACGAAAGACATATCGGCGAGATGGAGGAGGCATTTGGTCACCGCGCAGAATCGATCATGGAAAAAACCTTTAGCAAATTAAAAGGTGATGCAAACTTATGGAAACGCTTCACGCAATATGAAAAGGTCGCGCCAGGCAAGGCCTCTTGCGGAAATATCCACTTTGCGCCCAATAGCCAGCAGGATTACGATTGGAACAACCCTGCGCTCGTGAACAGCGAATGCTACGATTGGCAGTTGAACTTCCCTAATTTTAAAGGAGATGTGCGAATGGTCGGCCCTGCGGAATGGGGCAGCGGCGATACTCGCGCACATCACAAGTGGTGGTTCAATCACTTTCCGCGTGTGGCAGGGCGTAAAAACGGGATACACAACAACTGGTGGCAGTATATTGTGGCTCCCCAGCAAGTAGTCACATAAAAGAGTTTCGCAATTCGCGTCTTGAAACAGGCGCGAATTTTATTGTATGGCCTGCCTCATAAATGAGTAAACTTTTTGATGGAAATTGCCAGCAAATCACAATTCTGATTTAGTCAATTGTGCGATACTATGTAATTACAAAAAGAAGTTCAATGAGATTATGTGGTAAATATGGCCTATTTATAGCTTCAAATGATTAAGGTAACCTAACTTACCACTCTACTCTTGTTGTGTCATGCTGAGGGCGCTCTTCGCCCGACACTGGCGCCGTACGCCAGTGCGATGAGCATCTCTGGCATCGTAAACACAGACCCTTCGGTCGCAGAAAACACGCTCCCTCAGGGTGACACGTTTATTTTTATATCAAAGAAGCAACTTGAGTTGCTTCAAAGAATGCAATGCTAAATCGCCTTGACCTGTATGTTCCTTTAATATATTTGCTGGCCGCGATCCCTTATGCGTGGCTGGGGCTATATGCCTGGCGCAAGCGGCCGGCTGTGGCTGTCACTCCGTTTGCGTGGGCCATGCTGGGCCTGTCGATTCTGGCATTCTCATATGGCCTCGAGATATCCTCCCCTGAACTGGGTGCAAAATTATTTTTTGTAGATATTGAATACCTCGGCATTGTATCCATCCCTGTTTTTCTTCTATTCTTCGCAATTGAATTCATGGGCAAAAGCCATCTGCTGACCCTGCGCACAAGGCTATTGATCTGGGCAATACCTATATTAGGGCTGCTTCTAGTGTGGACAAACCCATATCACCACCTGATGTGGGATGCGGAAACCGTCATCGAAACTTTTGGCATCAAACTGCTTGAGCTTAACTATGGGCCGTCCTTTTGGCTGCATGTGGCCTTTTTATATGCACTTTTGATAATCGCAAGCATCCTGCTCATTATGGAGTTGATCCAAAGGCCGGGTATTTACCGCGTTCAGATCAGCCTGGTTGTTTTGGGCATCCTGTTTCCGTTGGGTGGCAATTTTATTTTTCTTTCAGGCATCAACCCAATCGAAAGCCTCGATCTCACACCATTATTCTTCTTACCCACAGCACTCGGGCTTTCATGGGCAATCGTGAAATACCGCCTGCTGGAAGTTCTGCCTCTTGAACACCTCACCGTTTTAAAGAATATGAAAGAAGGGGTGATCGTTCTGGATCAGCACCAGCGTATTCGATATATCAACCTGGCGATGGAAGGATTAATGAACCGTACAGAGAACGATGTGATCGGCCAGCCTCTGGCTTACGGTTCGGAAATATTTGCGGAAAAGCTGGCACCATACATAGGCGGAGAAGAGCATCGGGCTGAGATCATGATCGGGCAGGGCAAGCAGGCCAAAGTTTACGATGTGAGCGTCTCTCCCCTCTCCAGCTTGAACTTCATCCAGGGTCAGGCCAGTTCAGACAGCCTGATCATCCTGCATGATATTACGGAGCGCAAAGAGACCGAGATGGCTTTGAGCCGCCGTGAGTCGATCATGTCTGCTATTGGCTTGGCCGCGGAACAATTCCTGAGGGAAAGCCTTTGGGAACCTAATATACCCGGCGTGTTGGAAAAGATCGGGCAGGCGGCCAATGTGAGCCGCGTATTTGTAGCGATGAATTACACAGGCGATGATGGTCTGATCTATTCCAGTTTGTGCTATGAATGGGATGCGCCTGCTATTGATTCACAAATCAATAACCCGGCGCTTCAGCATGTGCTCCTGCGCGAAATTGGTTTGGGTAGATGGGAAAATATGCTTTCACAGGGACAGCCTGTTTTCGGGGTGGTGAGGGAGTTCCCCGAAAGTGAACAGAAGTATCTTCAATCAAGCGGAAGTATTTCCATTGCGGCCATGCCTATATTTGTAGATACACAATGGTGGGGTTTCATCGTATTCGAAGAATGTCGCAATGAAAGGCGCTGGAGCAGCACAGAGTTGGAAGCTCTCCATATTGCCGCCAATATTTTTGGCTCAGCCGAGACGCGCGCCCGCACTGAACAAAAGTTGATCCGCCGCCAGCGTGCATTGAACCTGTTGCATGAGATCGTTAAAATATCCCTGCAAGCGGGCAATATCAACGATATGGCTCAAAGCGTGGTTGATCGGCTGGGGGAATTGATCAACGCAGATGGATGTTTCCTGACATTATGGGACGATGTAAAAAAACGCGCCATTCCCCTGGCCGCTTTCGGGCCGCAAAAAGATACCTACACTTCGCTAAAGATTCAACCGGGTGAGCGCACATTTACCGAATCTGTATTGCAGCAGGGTCATACGCTGGTGGTTGAAGATACCAGCACCTCGTCCTATGTGGACCCGCGTGTTATACAAAATTTTCCATCCCAATCCGTGCTCGTGCTTCCGCTGATTGCCATAAGAAAGAAACTGGGCGCGGTGATCCTGGCCTTTAATAAAACCCACCACTTTCAAGCGGATGAAATCTCGGTCAGTGAACAGGCATCTGCGTTGATTGCACTTGCGCTCGAAAAATTCCAGGCAATGGAACATGCCCAGAAGCGGGCATCCACTTCTGAAACGTTACGGAAAGCCAGCGTGGCGATTACCGAGACGCTCGAAACAAAAGATGCCATTACGCGCATCCTTGAGCAGCTTAATCAGGTCGTTCCCTACGATAGCGCCTCGGTGCAATTACTGATGGATCATGAGCTGGAGATCATTGGCGGCAGCGGGTTTGCAGACCCCGACTCTGTACTGGGCATACGCTTCAAAATACCGGGGGATAACCCCAACACAATAGTGATTGAATCTGGGAAGTCGTATATCATTCCTGAAGTAGATGAGAATTATCCCGTCTTCAACGAGGCCTCTGGTCACCACATTCATTCATGGCTTGGTGTACCGCTCATCTTTCAGGATCGCACCATTGGGCTGTTAGCCATCGACAGTGCCATGCCAAATCATTTCACTGAAGAAGATATAAAGATCGCTTCTGAATTCGCCAGCCAAGTTGCGATTGCATTGGAAAATGCGCGCATCTTCGAGGAGACTCAGAACCGGGCGGTCACCGATCCACTGACAGGTCTATATAATCGGCGCGGTGTGTTCGAATTGGGGAAGACTGAGTTTGCAAGGTCAATTCGTTTGGATCACGCGTTTACGGCGGTGATGCTCGATCTCGATCATTTCAAATCCATAAACGATACCTATGGTCATGCAGTCGGCGATTTGGTTCTGCGCGAAGTTGCGAACCGCTGCAAAAACTGTATTCGTGAAATAGATTATGTAGGCCGCTATGGAGGCGAGGAGATCATCATCCTTCTGCCCGAAACCCCCATCAACGCAAGCTTGATCGTGGCTGAACGCCTGCGCACGGCGATTGCAAATAAACCCATTCAAACCAACGAAGGCTTGGAATTAAATGTAACTGCAAGCCTGGGTGTGGCTTGCAGGGATGAAAATACAACCAGCCTTGAAATGCTGATCGCGCGCGCCGACCAGGCCATGTATATAGCAAAGCACAGGGGTCGTAATCGCGTTGCAGTTAGTCGTTGATCAAATGGATTTCCAAATCTGATACAGACCCAGCCTGCTATTTTCCCCATCGGATAAAAAGCTTTCGCTCACACTCATCCCAACCTGCTCGGCCAACCCAAGCAGTTCCTCCACTGAAAATTGATGCGCGTACCGCAACCCCTCGCCGCCACTGCGCCAATCGAGTAAATAGTCCCCTTCATCGACATCTTCATCTGAAAGGCCAACCCGACTCCACGGCTGGATTCGCGCTTTCAACCTATCGCTGTTCAAAAACTGCCAATTGGACAGAATGAATTTCCCACTTGATTCTAGTAATTTTTTCACGGTCTGCAAAATATCCAAACGAATTTTGTTGGATGGAATATGATGCAGTGCTGCAAACATTGTGACGATGGACGACTGACCATGAATCGCTAAAAGCTGATCGCTGAATGCTGATAGCTGCGTCAAATCCATTTCCCGAAGCTCAACCCCCGGTATGGATTCAGCTTCTCGAAGCAGAGGCAGACTAAAGTCCAGGCCGAGAAGCGGGCCCTTGTGACCGCGTTGAATCAACTCATGCAGGAAATGCCCATTGCCGCATCCTAAATCCAAAACAGAATCATCGGCCTTAATACTGCCCAGAATCTTTTTCACACCGGGTTGCAATCTTTGACGTGTAGCGGAAAAGGAATCGCCGAAGTGTTTGTAAAATTCCCGGTTGATTGTAAGCAAACGCTCGGCTGTGGCGGAGTTCATGACGGCATTATAAACGGTATAATCTCGGCATGTTATCGGTGCAAGAGATCGAGAGACTTTCAGAAGAATTCGAGACGAAACCCCCGCAAGAGATCATCCAATGGGCAGCGGATACGTTCTGGCCTGAGATCGCCATGAGTTCGTCTTTTCAAACGCAATCCATGCCCCTCTTGCACATGGTGGCGAACCTCAAACGCAGCGTCCCTGTTTTCTTCCTGGATACGGGCTATCATTTTTGGGAGACATTGATCTTCCGCGAGTATATCACTGCGGAATGGATGATCAATGTGATTGACTTGTACCGCGATCATCGCTGGGACGTATTCGCCCGTCAGAACACTCGCAACCTGCCGCAGGAAGACCCAAACTTATGCTGTTACTTGCACAAGGTCCAGCCGATGCAAAAAGCGTTGAAGGATATCAAAGCATGGATCAGTGGAATCCGCCGCGACCAGACTTCTGTGCGGGCGCATGCCAGGATTTTGGAAATACAGGATGATGGATTATTGAAGGTCAACCCGCTCTTGAATTGGACGAAGGCTGACATTAAGAAATATGCGGAAGAAAATCACCTGCCATCGCATCCTCTTTACGAGAAAGGCTATCGTAGTGTGGGCTGTGCTCCCTGCACCATTGCAATTGGAGTCAACGACGATGAACGTGCCGGCCGTTGGTCTGGCAAAGGCAAAGTGGAATGCGGCCTGCATACAGATATGTTCCGCAAGAAGGATATTGCGGAAGTAAAAAATGAATTTCGGATTGAGATAAAAGAAGATGAACAGGCTGGCGTATAATGCCTTAGTTATTCATCTATGCTGGAGAGTGAAACATGCAATTCAAAGACATAATTACCATTGAACCTGGAAAACGCGGTGGAAAGCCGTGCATTCGCGGAATGAGAATTACCGTTTACGACATCCTGGAATATCTTGCATCTGGGATGACGGAAGAAGAGATCGTTCGAGACTTCCCGTATCTGACACGGGAAGACATTCTCGCCAGTTTGAGCTTTGCCGCAGCCCGTGAGCGTATGATGGCTGTCGTTCAACCATGAAATTACTGCTATTCGACCACAATATATCACCCCGTCTTGTGGATCAGCTTGCTGATATTTATCCGGGTTCTGTACATGTTTCCGCGTTGGGAATGGGTAGCGTCATGGACATCGAAATCTGGCAGTACGCTCATGACCATGATTATATGATTGTTACCAAAGACGCGGATTTTAGCGAATTGGGAGTAGTAAAAGGTTTTCCACCAAAAATTATTTGGATTCGGCGGGGAAATTGTTCCACCAAGGATATTGAAACTATTCTTCGTGAAAATTATGAATCCATCCAGATGCTTGGTGACGATGATAAAACTGGCATATTGATTTTGTTCTAAGTCAGCTTGACATATCCTTATTAGAATTATTGCTCACTTATGGAAATTACCGAAAAACGGAAACGCTGGAGACATATCAACACCCTCACGCCGCAAAAGCTTGCGCTGGCTCATCACGTATTGGATGAGATCCGCGAAGGCAGTGATGTGATGCGTGCATTGCGCAGCCATCCTTTGGATGATGGTTACCTCACCAAAGCTGCACTGGTTGCCGCTTACAACCAAATGGTGGAGACCGGCACCATCGAGCCTGACAGGGTTCTGCTTGAACGCATCCGTATGAAACCCATGCGGACTCTCTCCGGTGTTACCACAGTGACTGTGTTAACCAAGCCATATCCCTGCCCCGGAAAGTGTATTTTCTGCCCCACAGACGTTCGGATGCCAAAGAGCTATTTGCCCGATGAACCCGGTGCGATGCGCGCGCTTGAGCATGAGTTTGACCCTTATGAGCAGGTACACGCCCGCATCCGCGCATTAAAAAATTTGGGTCACCCAACCGATAAGATCGAACTGCTCATCCTCGGCGGGACGTGGTCGTCGTATCGCCGTGACTATCAGGAGTGGTTTGTCAAACGCTGTTTCGACGCGATGAATGAGATCAAAAATGAAAATCCATCTACAGATTTAGCAGATTATGCAGAAAACAAAAAAGAAAATCTGTCAAATCTGCATGATCTGCGGATAGCTCAAGCTCTTAACGAAACCGCCCCCCACCGCAACGTTGGCCTGGTGATCGAAACCCGCCCGGACGAGATCAATCCCGATGAGATCAAATGGCTCCGTCACCTCGGTGTGACAAAAGTGCAGATGGGCGCACAAAGCTTTGATGACCATATCCTGGAGATCAATAAACGCGGTCACGATGTGGAATGTACTCGCAAAGCCACCGCGTTGCTCCGCGCAGCCGGCTTCAAGATCGTCCTGCATTGGATGCCGAATCTATTGGGTGCGACTCCTGAATCGGACCGTAGGGACTTCGCAAAATTCTGGCAGGATTTCTGCCCCGATGAAATAAAAATTTATCCAAATCAATTGCTGGCAAATGCAGAACTTTACGAATATTGGCAGCGCGGTGAATTCCATCCCTACACCACCGAAGACCTTGTGGAGTTGATTGCAGAAATCAAGCCTACCATTCCGCGCTATTGCCGGGTCAATCGCGTCATTCGGGATATCCCTGGAAACAATGTTGTAGAAGGAAACACCCGCACCAGTCTGCGGCAGGATATTCAGGAAATAATGAAAAAGCGCGGCACACGCTGTCAGTGCATCCGCTGCCGTGAAGTGCGCGGCAAAAGCGTAGACTCAACTGATCTAAGCCTGGATGACGAGACCTACAATGTAGGCCCAGCCGAGGAACATTTCATTTCTTTCATCACACCCGATGATGGGTTGGCGGGTTTTATCCGCCTCTCTCTGCCGAAGGCTGATTCACCGCAAACAGGAATTTCTGACCTGGACGGCGCGGCGTTAATCCGCGAAGTGCATGTGTACGGACAGTCCCTTGAAGTCGGTTCTGAAAAAACGGGAGCTGCCCAGCACGCCGGGCTTGGCACACGTCTGCTCGAAGAAGCAGAAAGAGTTTCTCGAGAAAATGGGTATAAGAAACTGGCGGTCATTGCAGCCATCGGAACGCGCAACTATTATTTGGATCGCGGCTTCGAACGGGGTGAATACTATCTGGTAAAAAAGATCTAACCACAAATAAACACAGATGAAAGTGATCAGAAAAACTGCTGATTAAATCTGTGTATATCTGCGTTCACATCGTCCCCTTTGGGGATCTGCGGTGAATAAATAAGGAGAATAGTTGAAAACAAAACACTGGATCGTCTTTATCACCCTCGGCCTCATCTGGAGCTCATCCTTTATGTGGATCGAGATCGGACTTCGAGAAATCGGTCCTTTCACACTCGTTGCCTTTCGCGCTTTCTTTGGTCTTTTGTTTGGGATTGTTGTTATCGCCATCCAGCGCGTACCCTTGCCTCGCACCGTAAAAGAATGGACTCCTCTTATTGTTTTGGGATTCACCAACATCGCCATTCCCTTCCTGCTCATTTCATGGGGTCAAAAATCAATTGACTCAGGGGTTGCCTCCATCCTTGATGCAACCGTTCCACTCTTTACTATTTTGGCTGCGCACTTCATGTTGGACGATGACAAAATGACAACCCCGAAAGTGCTGGGTCTGTTGGTTGGTTTTGCTGGTGTGGTGATCCTCATGAGCAAAGATATCGGCGCATCCTTCGGTTCGATCCTGGGGCAGTTAGCCGTCATCCTCGCTTGCGTCTTTTATGCAGGCAGTTCCATCTACGTCCGCAAGTTTACCGAAGATACGCCTGGCATCTTAAGAAGCATGGGACCTCTAATCTCTGCCACGGTGGTGATGGGATTGGCTGCATTCCTCTTTGAAGCTCCGCTTAAAATTCCATCCCTGCCAATCACATGGATCGCCCTGCTTTGGCTCGGTATCTTCGGTTCGGGTCTTGCCTTCCTGATAGCGTTTTATTTGATGCACGAAATCGGCCCAACCCGCACCACCATGGTCACTTATTTATTTCCATTGGGCGGTGTTACGCTTGGCACCATCTTCCTTAATGAAACACTCACCTGGCAAATTATTGTGGGTGCGGTATTTATCATCGGCAGCTTGGCGATTGCAAATTGGAATCCCCGCACGTCAGTTGCCAACCCAGTGGAACAAGCATGACCCATCGTTCTGGTTTCGTCGCAATCATAGGCCGTCCCAATGTTGGCAAGTCCACACTGATTAACGCGCTGCTGGGTCAAAAGATCACAGCCGTTTCGCCGCGCCCGCAAACTACACGCCGACGTCAACTTGGCATTCTCACATTGCCGCAGGCACAGATCGTTTTTGTTGATACGCCCGGTATCCATCAAGCCCGCCATAAACTTGGTGAGTTCCTAAATTATGAAGCCGAAGAAGCCCTGGCGGGTGTGGATGTGATCCTCTGGCTTGTGGATTCATCCTCCTCACCAACAGATGACGACATCCGAATCGCTGATCTGCTCAAAAGTGTTTCGCCTCATACTCCCCGATTGCTGGTCCTGAACAAAATAGACATTCTCAAAGCTGACGAGGAATCCGCTCGCAGCGAGGAATATGTCAAATTGTTGGAGCAGGCAACTGTTATGAAAATATCCGCAACGAAACGGATTGGGCTGGGCGAATTGTTGGAGACTCTGATCCAGCTCCTCCCTCAGAGACCTCCCGATTATCCCGAAGAACAAGTGACAGATGCCTATGAACGCGACATCGCCGCAGACTTATTGCGCGAAGCCTGTTTGATCCAACTGCGTGACGAAGTGCCGCACAGCCTCGCAGTTCGCATCGATGAATTCAAGGAGCGCGAGAACGGCATGGCTTACATCGCAGCGACAATCTTTGTGGAACGTGAATCACAAAAGGGAATCGTGATCGGCGAGGGCGGCAAAATGCTCAAGTCGATTGGGAGCGCGGCTCGCAAAGAGATCGAAGAGATGGGCGGGCGAAAAGTTTTTCTCGAGTTGCGCGTGAAGGTTTCAAAAGACTGGCGCGATAATCAAAATATGTTGAATCAGTTTGGGTATATAAAAAGAAAGTGAAAAGTAATAGGTGAAAAGTAAAAGAGAGCCCTTCGAGTTTTCAAGAAACTCGGAGGGCTTAATACTTCTCACTTTTTACTTCTTGCTCCTTTACCTTCCCTTCAACGGCATGAATCCCTCCCCCAGGGCTTCGTGCGCGACCCCGATCACCATAAAGGCCTCGGGATCCATTTCATGAACAATGGTTTTCAAGGTGGCAACCTCGGCACGTGAAACTACACAATATAAAACGAGACGGGATGTACCTGTGTATGCGCCCGTCCCCTGCAAATAAGTAACTCCGCGTTCCATATCCACCAATATACGCTCAGAAATGTCATCCGCTCTTGAGGTGATGATCATGGCTGCGCGGACCGTTGTGCCGCCTTCGAGGATGGTCTCTGCCACGATGCCGCTCACATAAAGTGTGATCATCGCATACAGAGCCTGTTTCCAGCCAAAGATAAATCCCGCCGATAGGATGACTGCTGTATCCACGATCAAATAACTTTGTGTCATGGGAATGCCGCGCCAGTTGTTGAGGATGCGCGCCAGAATATCCGAGCCGCCGCTTGTTCCGCGTGCGCGATACACCAGCCCATAACCAAATCCGCTGATGATCGCGCCATACAACGAGTTAAGAAAAATATCGCCTTTCAGATCATTGATAAGCGCAGTCGCTGCACCATCGGGAGCGAAGAATGGCGTTTTCAAAATCAGGTCGGTGAACAAAGAATAAGTGACGATTGCAAATGCAGTCCGCATGGCAAAGCGACGTCCGCCGAGGAAACGCCAGCCCAGTAAAAACAAAGGTATGTTACCAATCAATACCATCAAACCAATGGGCCAGCCAGTGAAATGATTGATCAACTGCGAGATGCCGCTCACACCTCCCGAAGCCAAATTTGCAGGCACAAAGAAGATGCGCAAACTGATGGCTTGAATCACAGAAGCAATCGCGATCAGAATATAGTCACGGCTGTTTATCCAGTATCTTTTCATGGAAAATCCTTATATGTAATCAATTGAAATTGCTCCAGCACCATCTAAAAAATAACGTGTCATGCTGAGGGTGTTTTCCCCGACATCGTGCCCGAACGGGTAAGCATCTCTTGCTCGGCAAATGAGATCCTCACCTGCACCGAACGCAGGTACGGTGTCGGTCGCGAAAAGCGCTCCCTCAGGATGACACAAAAGTGAAGCACTTACCTCAATTGTTTGATTTAATTATGCCAAGTCATTATAGCCGAAGGATATCAACACTCTTTTTTGTCTTTCCATCCTTCATCCTTTCCTTTGGTACAATCAGCGCCTATGAAAAAATGGCAATTTTGGCTTGGGGTGCTCATCAGCATCATATTTATCTGGCTTGCCCTGCGCGGCCTTCATTTGGAAGATTTCTGGACAGCAGTACAAAAAGCAAATTACATATGGCTTCTGCCGGGCATCGGTGTATATTTCATCGGCGTATGGATTCGAGCCTGGCGCTGGCATTATCTGCTTGGCCCCATCAAGAAGATTCCCACAAAAACCATGTTTCCCATCACCACCATTGGCTACATGGGTAATAATATCTATCCCGCTCGCGCGGGTGAAGTATTACGTGCTGTGATCCTGAAACGCAAAGAAGGTGTATCTGTCTCCGCTTCGCTTGCAACTATCATCGTGGAACGCATCTTTGACGGCGTCGTCATGCTCGCATTTATATTCGTCAATTTATCCGAGCTGGCAAAGTTGACTGGCGCATCTGGTTTCGTGGGTAATATTCAACAAGTGGCTATCATCGGCACGGGGATATTCCTCGGCGCGCTCGGCGTCTTTCTGCTGGCAGCCATGTTCCCGCACACCACCGCAAAATTTGGTTTATGGATGGTCGAACGATTGACCCCGAAACGCCTGCATACGAAAATCATTAGCACCATGAATAAATTTCTGGATGGAATCGCTTCGCTCCGTTCCCCTCTTAACGTGTTGATGGTCTTCTTTACTTCGGTCATCATCTGGCTGTTGGAGACGGGCAAGTATTGGTTCGTCATGCACGCCTTCGATTTCAATGTCTCATTCTTTGCGCTGATGTTGATGAACGGCATCGTCAACCTGGCCACCACCATTCCATCCGCGCCGGGCTATATCGGCACATTTGATGCACCAGGTATCGCGGTTCTCACAGCTTACGGGGTGGATCAGGCCACCGCGGCGGGATACACACTCACTTTGCATGTTGCTCTCTGGCTTCCCATCACAATTTTAGGCGCGTATTATCTGGCGCATGAGGGAGTCAAGTGGAGCGATGCGTTGAGAACAGAAACAGAAATTTAACACGTTTAAACGTTGGAACGTTTAAACGTCAAAACGAGGAAAAATGAAAATAGCAATTATTGGGGCAGGATTCGGCGGGATGGCAGCCGCATATGACTTAAGAAACGCAGGCCATGATGTGACCATTTTTGAGTCAGCAAATTATGTGGGCGGGCTGGCCAGCGGATTCAAGGAGCCTCATTGGGATTGGTCGGTGGAGAAGTTCTATCACCACTGGTTTCAATCGGATAGTTCCATGCTAGGCTTGATCCGCGAGTTGGGACTGGAAGATAAGGTGCGTTTTCCCCGTCCCTACACGGTGATGTTATACAAACACAAATGGTATCCTTTCGATTCGATTCTCAAAGCGCTTCTTTTTCCTGGACTTGGGTTTGGGCTGAACAAGATCCGCTTTGGATTTGTCGGGCTGTTTTTGCGCCTCACCAATAACTGGCGCGCGCTGGAAAAAGTGGCAGCCGATGCGTGGATGATGAAATACGCAGGCAAACAAGTCTACGAGCAGATGTGGAAGCCGCTGTTGATCGGCAAGTTTGGCCCATACTACAAAGATGTCAACATGGCCTGGATGTGGGCCCGCATCAAAGCGCGAACGACTTGCCTGGGCACCTTCGAAGGCGGCTTTCAAAAATTCGCGGATGTGTTTGCAGAAAAACTTCGGGAGTTGGGAGTCGAGATTCGGCTTGGAGCTAGTATCAAGTCTATTAAGCAGGATCAAACGTCAGGAAGCTTGAGCGTGGACGGTGAATCCTTTGATAAGGTATTAGTCACCACGTCACCCAATCTGATGGCGAAGTTATGTCCCGATCTTCCTGAAAATTATTTAAAAGGTTTGCTGGAGTTGAAATCGATGGGCGCAGTAGTGATGACGCTTTCGCTCAAACATGCATTGTCGAAGGATGGCTATTACTGGTTCAATGTGCCAAAGGATGAAGGCTATCCGTTTTTGGCGCTGGTGGAGCATACCAATTTTGTGCCAGCCGAAAATTTTGGCGGCGACCATATTGTGTATGCGGGCGATTATTTGGAAGTGGGCCATGAGTATTTTTCGATGAGCGATGAACAATTGCTTGAAAGATTTATCCCCGCCCTCCAAAAATTCAACCCCGAATTCAAGCGTGATTGGGTTAAGAAGACCTGGGTGCATAAAACCAATTACGCCCAGCCTGTACCTTTGGTGAATCACTCAAAAAATATTCCTGCAATCCAAACACCGATTGAAGGTTTATATTTTGCATCAATGAGTCAGGTCTATCCGTGGGATCGCGGTACGAATTTCGCAGTTGAGATTGGAAGACGGGCGGCGAGGATTATGCTTGGAAATAATAGATAACTAAAAATAAGGTTGCATAAATCGAAAATTTGCCAATAGTCAAGGAATATCAACCGAGACATCTACCAGTTCAATTAGACCAATTTGTGGCGATTGAATATCAAATCTTATCTGGTAGGTAAATTTTTCACCATCCATCGGTATTTCTCCCATCCAATCAGTGACCGATTGAACTATTACACGGTCATCCCAAAAAAATTCGTATGCAGCATATGGGTAAACCCCGCCAGGAACGTCTTGATATGGGGTCTTCGTCCCTGCTGGAATATCTCCAAAGCGGATTTTCCTTGCACTCGAATCAAAGGTAGGTCCAGGGAATAAAACAACCAACCCCACAATATCTTGTTTACCTGTATTGGCAATCCGTAATTGATGTAAGAGTGGCACATTAGTTGGAGTGCTATCCGCTAAGCCACAAGCACCGACCAACACGGATGTAAAGATCAACATCCTGAGAAAAAGCCTCTTTTGGATGCTCACAAAAAGAACTCCGGTGCAAAATTCAAATAATTCTCAAACTTCCCGAATGGCACGTTGCTCATGAAAATGGCTGAAAACGAATCGATCTGATATTTATGCTCGATGAAATAGTCAATCGCCTTCCTGTTGATGAGAGGCGCGGAGGCGCCAAACTCCTCGCCTTTTTCAGCCATCAAACTTTCAGCGTGGGCCAGCACGGCGGGAAAATCGTTATCATCCAGCACCCCAAACGGTCCATGGCTTGAACCAACATAGCCATAACCAACGATCTCATTCCCGCGTTGGTAAACAAATCCCTCGCGCACACTGGCAAGCCACTGATGAACAACGCTGCGTGTATGACCGATCAATTCTCTGTCAATAAGATTTATTTTTTCGAGATGGGCATCCAGATTCAGAGGCTCGATCTTTAGGTCAGTTTGTACTTTTACCTTTTCAGCCTTGCGAGAAAAATACTTGAGCATAAAACGTCCGCGCACGCCCAGCTTCATGTAACGATATAGGGCACGCTCATCCATTGTCGCGATGATGGTGCGATAACGCGCGCCAGAGTCTGGGAAAGCGCGGGATAACAATCCGCTTCCAACTCCAGCGGACTGTTGGTCCGGGGATACGAAGAACTCGGTCAACTCCTGGAGCCCGTCATGTTCAATGGTGCGTGCATAACCTAAAATCTCACTATCTTTTTCCGCCACCCAAAACTGAGATGCAGTTTGTGCCAGAAAATCAAACATAGGCTTGCGTGACTCCCAAAGTGATTCCAACTTTTCAGGGTCATTTCCGCCTGTAATTGCCATCACGTTCATGCGTTCGCTGTAATCCATGATGGACTTGAGAAATACTTTGAACACTGAAAACGAGTTTTCGATTGTCCCAACACGGTAGTTGATGGTCATTCCAAAATTCCTTACTGAATAAGAGATAAGTCATTATAGCATTTGAGATTTCATGGGAATATAAATTGAGCCAGGCTGTCCTGGCAGGAAGTTCCCGTGCTTTGGATGGTTCAAATAGGATAAAATCTCCATCATGATCCCATCAGACGCTCTGAACCCCCTGATCCTGTCCGCTTTCACGAAAGAGATCACCTGGCTGGAGGCTTCCTCCCGCCACTCCCTGGATGAATTCATCGAAACCTTTTTTCATACCCGCGAACGCACACTGGATAATCTGGCATCGCTCACAGATGTACAGGCGGCGTTTGCCTCTCCCGCGCATTCGTTGTGGTCCATCAGCGAATCTGTGACTCACCTGGTCTACACACAAGGGTTTTATCACAACAAATTGCTGGAGATATCAACCAGCCAACTACCCCATCTGGTAGAGGCCGCACGCGGATTTGGCGAAGGTGCAAAACAGAATGTGCCCATTAATGATTTGCGCGTCAGCATAAATGCAGCCACCGAGCGGATCAACACTGTGATCGAACAAACACGCAACTCTCACGACCCTGCAAAGACCGAAAAAAGTTCTGCATTTGGCGTCTGTACTTACAAAACCTGGATACTGCTCCTACTCGCCCACGAGGTGGATCATCTACGCCAGATGGCAGCCATGAGAAGGTTGGCACGCACAAATTTATAGAACTAAAAACGAAGGTTTACCACCTTCGTTTTTAGTTTCTCAATACCCATGACCTTGCTTCTTCAAAGTCATCAAACTGGCGGAAGTTATAGCCTTTGTTTCTAAATACTGTTTCCATAAAATGAGTATGCTGCGTTAGCTCCCTGAAAACCATGGCAATTTTCCATTTATATGAAATGCCGATCTTTGCGTTGATTTCAGAGCGTTCATAATATTCAAAAAGATTTAATGCAAACGTCGTTTCACGGTGATCGACAATCTGCCTGTCACAAGTATGGCAGGAGGCGGATACAACGATCTCTTTCACCATTGAATTGGCAGAGTCTGTAGTTAATATCCCCTTTGTTTTTATGTAGAGGATATGTTCACTTGCAATATACTCGATTTGCCATTCCATTCAATAACGCCGCCTTTAGAATGATGCCAGATAAAAAGGCGCTAACGCAACATGATGAGAATCCTCACCATGTTGCGTTGAATACTCAAATCCTATTTCGGCTTGTCGGCCCACAGACAAGCCAGCAAAACCACCTCAGATGCCTTGGCGTAGTATCCAATCGCGCTGGATGTGCCCGCCACAAATTGTTTATCTCCCATGATCACCCATAGAATGATCGTCAACACGGTATAGCTGACCAGCCCCCACCAGACCAGGTTATGCCGTTGTTGAAAGAATGGGATTGGCAAAAAGTAAGCACCCAGCAGACCGAGATAGCCTAAACCGTTCAAGACTATGGGGTCGAGTCCCATTTTTGAAAACAAGAAAAGGTGCAATAAGGCTGTTGCCAGCCCGGCAAGAATGATCCCGTAACGAACACCTGAAAGTCTCATGGTTTTTCTCCTTCTTTATCGCTTGTCTCATAAATAAGCAAACTTTTTGATGGAAATTGCGAGTAAATATCACAACTCTGGTTTAGTAAATTATGCGACACTGTGTAAATAAACAAACACTCCTTTATTTCGGCTTATCTGCCCAAAGGAATGCAAGTAAAAAGATTTCAGCGGTTTTGGCGTAGTACCCCGTCGCACTCGAAGTACCCGCCACAAAATGCATGTCCCCAATGAATACCCATAATAGGATCGTTGCAACAGTATAAATTACAAGCCCCCACCAGAGTATCAGATGAATTTCCTTATCTTCAAAGAGAGGGATGGGTAAAAAGTAAGTTGCCAGCAAGGCGAGATAGCCGATGCCATTTACGGTAAAGCCGAAATCTGGATAAAGAGAAAGATGCAAGTACGCAGTGATCAGATTACAGAGAATGATGCCATAATGCCTGATGCGAAGGTCCATACTTTCTCCTTGGTGAGCGGATCAATACTCAAACAGTCTATTTCCTCTTTAGGAATAATTCAAAAGACAACATTAACCCCGATCTTTCTTACTTACTGCACAAGTATAGCTCATGCTGCGTTTCACTCGTTAACAAATAAAGCAAGTACGAGTACAATACGAACTGTCTTATTTCCCCGCCGCGGTTCGGCGGGTACCTCAACTCACAAGGAGCTTCTCCCCCATGTATCACACTATTATCATCGTTGGTAACGTCGGCAAAGACCCTGAAATGCGTTACACACCATCCGGTCAAGCCGTTACTTCATTCTCTGTTGCCACCAATCGCCAATACACATCCGGTAATGGCGAACAGATAAAAGAGACAATTTGGTTCCGCGTATCCACCTGGGGTAAGACCGCTGAAGTATGCAATCAGTATGTCAAAAAAGGTTCAAAAGTATTGGTTGAAGGACGTCTTACACCGGATAAAGCCACAGGTGGGCCGCGCATCTGGACCAAACAAGATGGAACCGCCGGCGCATCTTTTGAAGTAACCGCATCCACAGTCCGCTTCCTTTCCTCTCGTGGAGAAGGCGGTGAAGGCGGCCCAGTTTCCGGTGGCGGCGGGATGGAAATGGCAGAGCTTCCCCCGGAAGATGATATTCCATTTTAGACTCAATACATTCAATCGGGGGCTTTGCCCCCGATTGAAAATTACCGCACAGTATATTGGATCATCCAATGACAACTCCTCAAACACCTCCAAAACCCACTGGCCCCACCCTTGAACTTCCTGCCAATCTTGAACTCGTTTATGCCAACCTTGCGCGCATCGCTCACTCCCCTTCCGACATCGTAATTGACTTTGCACATCTGCTGCCCGGTGAACCACACGCAAAGATTCGGTCCCGCGTGGTAATGACACCTTTGAGCGCCAAGCTATTGGTAAGGGCACTTACTGAAAATATCGCGCGATACGAAGCAGCCTTCGGCGAGATCAACATTCCCATAAATTCCACCCTCGCAGATAATCTCTTTCGCCCATTTCAACAACCGCCCGAACCGCCCAAAGAGTAACATGGAAAAACTTGAACGCATTGCAGAACAGATCAGAAAAAAATTTGACGCACGCACGTCAGCCCGCGACCATGCACTCGCACAGGCCCGCCAGCTCACACGCGCCTGCTCCCTCGCCATTCGCGCCGTCCATCGTGATGAAGCAGACACAATGGAAACTCAATTGCAAGAAGCGCGTCAACTTGCGGATACATTGCGCGATTCCCTCGCCGCCTACCCCGATCTTTTTTATGCAGGATATACACAGGATGCGCTCAAGGAGTTCGTGGAAGCGAACGTCACATGTGCTTTGATTCGGAACGAACCGCTTCAGACTCCCGAAGAGCTGGTCGTTGAACCATCAACCTATCTCAACGGGTTGGCTGAAGTCGTCGGCGAATTGCGCCGCCGCACACTGGATATTCTCCGTCATGGATATTCAACCGAAGTGGAACGCCTGCTCGGATACATGGACGAAATCTATTCTGTCATGGTCACTATGGATTACCCCGACGCGATCACCAACGGACTACGCCGCCAAACAGACCTTGCACGCGGCATCATCGAAAAGACTCGCGGCGACATCACCTTTAGCCTGCGGGGTGAGCACCTCGAACAAGCTATCGGGAAGTTGATCGTTCAATTAAACGGCAACCAGGCCGAGGCGCCGAAAAGAAGCGAGAGCGGTTTTAAGTCAAAGAAGGATAAATAAGGTATGGCAAAAGGCGGGCGTCGTTATCCATTGGTTGTATACACCCACATGATCGATCGTTGGTGGCCCGCGATCTTTGTACTTGGGCTTGCATTACTGGGTGTGGCGTGGGCCTTATACAACCGCGGAGTTGAGCAATGGCGCTGGCTGGCTATGGTAGGCGTTGGCGGGCTTAATATATTCATCGGGTTTTTATTATTGATCATTCGCAAGAGCGCATACGTTCAACCTTATAGTGATCACCTGAGGCTTGCCACACCTTTTTTACGACTCAACATTTCATACAAGAGGATTCGTCGCGCAACTTCAGCAAATATGGGTGCATTGTTTCCGCCAAACAGCGTTTCAAAGTGGCGGGCGGAGATCATTCAGCCCATTGCAAAGATGACCGTTATTGTGCTTGAATTGAATGCTTTTCCCATGTCGCAATCATCGTTACGCTTTTTTCTTTCGCCGCTTTTCTTTAAAGATAAGACGCCACATTTTGTGATTCTGGTTAATGACTGGATGCGCTTCAGCTCGGAGTTGGAAAGTATGCGCACAGGTTTAACAACGGCCACCGTTCAGAAAAAACGGGAAAATTCGATCCTCTCACGCCTGCCCAGAAACAAATGAATATCTACTTCGCTTGCTCTATTACAGGTGGGCGCGAATTCGAGGCAGCTTATCAGCAGATTGTCGCCGCGCTATCGATGGATGGACATGAGATTCCCACCTCGCACCTGGTGCAATCAGAGGCAGTGGAAAGTGAAAGCGCTCTTACACCTCAAGCCGTATATGAACGTGATGTGAATTGGATAAAAAATTGTGACGTGTTGATCGCAGAAGTGAGCATGCCTTCACATGGGGTAGGTTATGAAATTGGCTTCGCCTTGAATATCGACAAACCGGTCTTATGCTTATATCAAGAAGGGCGAAGGGTTTCAAAAATGATCACTGGAAATTCCGACCCTGCGATCACTATAAAAGGTTATTCAAATGTGGCAGATGCGATTTCACAGGCGCGAGCATTCATGCTTAAACTATAAATATTTGTGAATATTATCACATTCAAATTGTGACATTTAACAATGGCTGGCAAAAGTGGAATCGATTAATATAAATATGGAGACGGAACAAAGACACCTCCAACAATCTCCTCCTGTCTCCTCCTTTGGCGAAGTAGCGCGGTGGTGGAATAGATATTCCACCACCGC
>NZ_JBXMTI010000123.1:0-7666 GCF_057083605.1 Candidatus Villigracilis sp.
TTTTCAAAAATTATTTTTGAAAAGTGACTTTTTCGACAGTCTCAACGGCTTGCGTTAGTGGCGCTGGGGCGGGGACGGCGAAGCCGTCCAACCAGAAAAAAGCTAAGGCGTAGAAAAATGCCTGAAAAACGCGCAGAATCCCCAGCGTCCACTGCACGCTGTGTTAGGCGCACGTAACTCGGCCGACGCGACCACTTTGACCAGCCCAGCACAAAGACCCGACGAGCAAGGCTCCGCAGACCTGCCCACCACGAAGCATTTGCGGCGCAGCAAGGAGTACATGCCTGGTTTGCCAATCGAAATCTTCGCGCTGCAAGTGCGGACGAGCGAAAAAGGACATGACCTTCAAGGAAGCACACTCTGCGCGTTCTAAATATCTTGAAGTGTGTTTTATTTTCATGTGGCGCAGTGTGTGCGTGTTGGCTGGAGCGATTCTACACTGGCCGATGGGACGCCATGAAATCTTCTTCTGTGCGCCTAACTAGTGTTTAGATGGCGCGTTGCCGTATAACCGCTTATAGACGGCAATAGATTAAAAAAGTATAGCACAAACCCAAAATGAAAAACGCCCATTTTGTGGGCGTTTTTATCTAAAAATCTATTTCAACCTCAAAACAATGAAACGTTTTGAATCTGGCGCACTTCGCCGCATCTTCTGACATTATTCATCTTCATCCACGCCCGATGCCGCAAGCTTGCCCGCTTCGTCACGAGTGGATAGCTCGTCGATGAACTGGTCAATATCTCCGTCCATTACGGCGGGCAGGTTGTAGCTGGAGAGCCCAACACGATGATCGGTCACGCGGTTCTGCGGATAATTATAGGTGCGAATTTTTTCGGAGCGTTCACCCGATCCAACCTGCGAGCGGCGGTCCGCTTCCAGATCGGCCTGCCGCTTGGCCAGTTCAATATCATAGAGCCGCGCGCGCAAAATGCTGAGGGCGCGCATTTTATTTTGGAGTTGCGAGCGCTCATCCTGACAGGTGACGATCATGCCAGTGGGTTTGTGATACAGGCGCACTGCGGTTGAGTTCTTCTGCACGTTTTGTCCGCCCGCGCCCGATGAGCGATACACTTCAATTTCGATATCGCTTTCGGGAATGTCCACTTCAACTTCATCCACTTCGGCCAGTACGGTCACTGTGGATGTGGAGGTGTGAATGCGCCCCTGTGATTCGGTAGCTGGCACGCGTTGCACACGATGCACGCCCGATTCATATTTCAATTTCGAGTATGCGCCTTTGCCCCTCACCTCAAAAATAACTTCCTTGTAACCACCCACGCCGATCGAGCTTTCAGACATGATCTCGGTCTTCCACTTTTGGTCTTCTGCATAGCGGGTGTACATGCGGAACAGGTCAGCGGCAAAGATGGCGGCTTCGTCACCGCCTGCACCTGCGCGAATTTCAACGATGACGTTTTTGTCATCGCGCGGGTCTTTGGGAACCAACATACCTTTGATCTGTCTTTCGAGGATTTCGATCTTCGGGACGAGTTCATCCACATCCGCTTTGGCGAGTGCGATCAACTCCGCGTCATTTTCGTTGATGATCATTGCCCTGGCTTCCTCCAGGCTTTTCACTGCCTGACGGTATTCCCGTGATTTTTCAACGAGCGCTTCCAGGTCAACCCGCTCTTTGTTGATCTCACCAGCGCGTTGATAGTCACTGCCCACCTCCAGCAGTTCCTGCCCCAGTTGTTCATATTTTTCTTCAATGGCTTGTAATTTGTCCAGCATAAAACATCCTGTGTAGGGGCGGGGTTACCCCGCCCCTACAATCAAAAATATTGCGAAATAAAGCGCGGCTCCAAAGGGCCGCGCGGAGAGGATTATACCATTCTGAGGACGTTAGTAATTTGCTACAGCCGAAAGCACCATCGAGAGGATCAATAGGATGGCGAAGATCGCGAACAAAATCTGCGCCGACCTGTTTTGATTCACTGGTTTATTCTCAGCGGTTTTTACTTGTTTCTTGTTTTTTGAACTTTTTCCAGCCATCTTTCACTCACTTCATAATATGATTGTAAAAGGCTTGAGCCATCACCTTTTCCAATTCTTCGATTGTAACAGGCTTCATCACATAGCCATCAGCGCCCATTTGAAGGGCCTTATCCACCATCACATCTGCCGCCTCGGAGGAAAGCATAATGATCGGCAGGTCTTTCCATTCTTTGCGGCGGCGTAGGAACTCAAGCATATCCAACCCTGAAACTTCGGGCATGTTGATATCAAGGATCAGGAGATCGGGCCTCCCGCCTGCCAGCAATGCCTGCGCGGCCGGGCGCGGATTATTGTAATGCCTTGTATCACAGTCCAGCAGCTTCAGCATCAAGCTGACTGCATGTCCCATCTCGTCATCGTCGTCAACGATCCAAACTTCTTTCATTCCAGGTGTGCCTTAATACTTTCTGCCGCAGATTCATTCATGCCCTTTACCGCGGCCAGTTCATCAATGCTTGCCTCCCTAATCTTATCCATGGAGCCAAAATGTTTCAAGAGTGCTCTCCGTCTCGTCGGGCCAATGCCAGGGATTGAATCAAGCTGGGATGCCAGACCCAGCTTCGAGCGTTTTTTTCGATGCGCGGTAATCCCAAAACGATGAGCCTCATCCCGAATCCGCTGCACCAGGTACAGTCCCTGTGAATGGCGCGGCAGAAGCAATGACTCGCTTTTGTGCGGGAAGAAAATTTCCTCCTCCTGTTTTGCCAATCCTACCACGGGCACTTTGCCAAACAGATCATACTGCTCAAGGACTTTGACCACGCGGCTGAGTTGACCTTTACCACCGTCAATGATGATCAAATCTGGGAGGAAGGAAAAAGACGCATCTGGTTTGGACCCTGGGTCTGCTGCCGTTTGCTGATAGCCTTTCCAACGCCGAAAGCGACGCGTGAGCATTTCCTCCATCGAAGCGAAGTCATCGGGCACGCCGATACTTGTGCTCTCAATGTTGAATTTACGATACAGCTTTTTGGCTGGCACACCCTGCTCGAACACGATCATCGCGCCGACTGTTGCCACACCTTGAGTGTGACTCACGTCATAGCATTCGATGCGGTTGGGTGGCGAGGGCAAATTCAATGCAAGTTGTAACTCACCCAGCGCCATTTCCTGTTTGTGTGCATCCGCCTGCCATTGGGTGCGCAAGGCCTGCAAAGTTTCAGTTGCATTCTCCGCTGCCATCTGCACCAGTTCGTGGGGCTGACCTTCCCTCGGCACCAGCAATTCCACTTTCTTCCCGCCTCGTTTCGAGCGTAGCCACTGTGAGATGATGATCCTTTCCTCGATCTCCTCAGGCAGCATCAATTGCTCGGGTATGTTTGCCGCTTCGGTGTAAAACTGTTTGACAAATTCCGTCATCACTTCGGTATCGGCTGTATCTTCCGTACCTTCAAGGATGAAGTATTCGCGCCCAATCAACTTGCCACTGCGGATGAAGAATATCTGTACACAGGCTTCACCGTCAGAACGGGCCATGGCGAGCACATCCGAATCCAGATAATCTGTTGCAAAGACAATCTTCTGTCTTTCGATGATGGCCTGTATGGCTTTCAACTGGTCGCGCAAAGCAGCAGCTTTTTCAAAGCGCATTTGCTCAGATGCTTTTTGCATTTCGTTTTCAAGGCGCGTGACAATCTCTTCGCTGTGCCCGCTTAGGAAATCCATCAGGTCGGAGATCATCTGGCGATAACCCGCCTGGTTGACCGCGCCAATGCAGGGAGCGTTGCAAAGCTTTATATCGTAATAAAGACAGGCACGTTTATCCTGGCCTGTGATCTCACGGTCACATGTGAGATAAGGGAATATTTTTCGGAGCGCTTCCAGAGTTTGATACACCGCCCAGGCCGAAGTGTAAGGCCCAAAATAACGTGAGCCATCCTCTGCCATCTGCCGCGTGACGGTCACTTTGGGAAAAGGTTCATTCCAATGGATTTTTATATATGGGTAACGCTTGTCATCTTTAAGGCGGATATTATATTTGGGGCGATGCTTCTTGATTAGGTTCATCTCAAGGATGAGCGCCTCAAGTTCCGAGCCGACTACGATCCATTCAATATCGGTGATATCGCGTACGAGGCGGCGGGTCTTTGCATCATGCCCCGTATCGGCGTGGAAATATGACCGCACGCGGTTCTTCAAGCTGATGGCTTTGCCAACGTAAATAATTGTCCCCTCAACGTTGCGATAAATATAACAACCTGGCTTCCCAGGCAGGGTGGCAAGGATGCCCTGAAGTTTGTCTGAAATTACCATTGGCGGCAATTCTACCGCTTGTTTATGAAATTTTCTGGAGTCAGGCAGCCTTGCTGCCTGGTTTTATCCATCAGCTTGCTGGTGGATTCCAGAGTATCAACAGGGATGAAATGTCCGTCTCTTTCTCCGCTGATAGCTGATTCTGTTTCAAGAATAATTCTTTTAATAATTCACCTTACGCAGTGTCAATCCCGAAGGGATGCCAGGATTATAGAAATTGTTTAAACCAGCATCAAATCCCGAAGACGGTGTGTTGAGCTTGTCGAAACAGATGTCATTGTTTTTTTTAGCAAAACCATGCCACCCCTTCGGGGTTTACATTCCATTTTGCTTATATCTATAATCATTTCACTCCTTCGGAGTTATGTCCGAAGGAGTGGGAAGATGAGTTAATATCTGCGATAGCAAACGGAGTTGCAAAAACGGGTACAGCAGAAGGTTTTTATCATAATGATCATTAAGGATCGCTCGACCACCCTCGTCAAGATATTGTTGAAGTGTGATTTGCTCTTCACATATTCGACTAACATCCTTCTGTTCTAGTAACAGCAACCCCTTGATTTCAGAGGATGGCTTTGGTAATTCGTCTGTCTCAGCCAGATACATTAGCGATAGGGTTGATTGGCCTTCACGGAAATATTGGACTGCCAAAAACGGGATATTTTCGTCGTCTTCCTTTCCTGTCCATGTAATTTTTAGAAGTTGAGATTCGGTATGATCCCCATTTGCCAAATAAGTTGTAATGGGGTGCTTATATCTTATGTTTATATCCGCCTCTTCACTTACTTCCCGGACCGCACATTGCCAGCCAGTTTCATCTTTTACAAGATGCCCGCCTAACCGAAATACAGGCGTATAGCCCTGATATGGGTGGATACCTAATGCGAAAATATACAAATCACTTAGACGGACATATGCACCTGCGGTCTTAATGATTGATGTTTTCAAGTTGACCATTATTATATTGGTAATTGAATTATAAAACTTGTCCCTTTGCCAATTTCGCTTTCCACGCTGATTTCACCACCATGTGCCTGAATAAGTTGTTTCGTAATGGCGAGGCCGAGTCCGCTGTTGGTGCGGCCCGTGCGGGATTTGTCTCCGCGCCAGAAACGGTCAAAGATGAAGGGAATGTCTTCGCTGGGGATGCCTTCGCCAGTATCTTTAATTTCAATTCGGATTCCATTCTCGATGGAGGTGGTGATGATCGAGATTGTCCCTCCCCTGGGTGTGTGACGCAGGGCGTTTGAAATTAGATTCGATAACACTTGATTCAGCCTGTCATAATCGGCAGTGATTTCTTGTGAAGAGTTGGCGATGTCGGTTTTCAAGTCAATGCCGAGAGATGCGGCTTCAGAAGAAAAGCTGGAGGTGAGATCCTGCAACAGGTCAGCTAGCAGGAAGCGGGTGGGGTGAAGCGGAAGTTGCCCTGCTTCGGCAAGGGAGAGAGTCTGCAAGTCGGTCACGAGGCGGGCAAGCAGTTTGGTCTCATCCAACGTGTTATTGATGTGCTCATTGGTGGGTTTGTAAACGCCGTCAATGATGCCTTCGAGGTTGCCTTGAATAATATGCAGTGGCGTGCGAAGTTCGTGTGCAATGTCGGCGGTGAGGTTGCGGCGTTGCTGATCGGCGCGTTCAAGCTCGCTGACCATGTGATTGAAACGCTGCGCCAATCGCCCGAATTGACGCGGGTAACGCTCGGGCACGCGCACGCTGAGATTACCTTCGGAGATCGAGTCGATGGCGGAGAAAATATCGGCCATGGGTCTGCCAAATCTTCTGAAGGTGAAACTGCCGACCATAAAGGAAGCGAATACAAAAATAAATGGAATGGCGCAAAGCAGCACCCACCAATTGGCCCCGATGTTTTCGATGTGTTGCGAGAAGATGAGATAAATAATGGCGGCAATCCCCGCGACGAAGAGCAGGGTGATGCCGAAGAAGAAAATTGCGAAAGGAAAAAAGAATCGGCGATTGCCGCGCCAGCGGTGCGGGGGGAAGTGGGGAGGGCGGAAGGGAGGGTGGTGGTTATGTTGCATGGTTGTTTAAAAGTCGAAGGTCAAAAGTCGTTTGAACGTTTGAACGTTCTAACGTTCGACGAAGCGATAGCCGATCCCATAAACTGTTTCGATCATGTTTTGATTAGACTCGGCTTCGAGTTTCCTGCGCAGGTTTTTGATATGTGAGTCTACGCTGCGGTCAATGCTGGATGCGGCTCCGTGCAGGTTGTCGAGCAATTGTTCGCGGGTGAGGGTTTGCCCGGGGCGGCTGGCGAGCAGATGTAGCAATTTGAATTCGTTGGGTGTGAGTTTAACGGAGTTGCCATTGAATGTAACAGAATATTTATCGGAATTAATTTCGAGTTGTCCTGCACGGATGATACTCGGAGCTTTTATGTCTCCGTGAGTCCTACGCAGGAGAGCGCGCACGCGCGCGACCAGGGCACGAGGGGAGAATGGTTTGGTAATGTAATCGTCGGCGCCGATCTCGAGACCCGTCACCTGATCAACCTCCTCGGCTAAGGCGGTGAGCATGATGATGGGCACAGCACTTTCGCGGCGCAGGATCTTGCATACTTCGCGCCCGTCTATGTTGGGCAGCATAAGGTCAAGGATGATGAGGTCGGGTTTTTCGCGGCGGGCAGTTGTCAGCGCAGATTGACCGTCGCCCGCAGTCAGCACGCGGTAGCCATTCTTTTCAAGATAATCACGCGCGAGTCGGGCGATCTTGGGTTCGTCGTCTACGACCAGGATGGTGTTCATGGTAAATACAAGTTTATCCTTAAATCATGAATACCGCTTGTTTGGCGGCATTCATGATTTATGCCAGAGTTATGCTTCTTTGTTTGGTGATTCTGAGTCTGATGGTGCAGCCTCACCATGTGCACGTTTGTGCCAATCGTTGAACATGGGCGGGACTCCACCTTCCCAATGCCTGCCCCAGGGACCATACATGTGACCACGATGCCAGGGGCGGAAGAAGACCATTCTCAGCAGGCCGAAGAACAGGAAGATAAAGAGGATGGAGCCGCAAATACCAAATGGGAAGAAGCCGAAGTGATGGCGGTAACCGAAGCCATAAGGATCAGCGTAGCCATAACCATAACCGCGGCCATACACCATGGGCGGGAGAGCTTGTCCATTTTCAGCGGCTTCAGAAATGGCAGTTGCCACAGCGGGGGCTTGAACAACTCCCTGGGCAACTCCAGCTTTGTAAGCCATGAAACCGCCTGCGGCTATCAGGCCAAGTAGGAGTAGGACTCCGATCAATCGAAAAGCGAAACCTTTATTAGACATTTTTACCTCCAATAGGTAGTTGATTTGGATTGTTCTTTCGTCTCTAATGTATCAACCCAATGTGGAGGAATTGTGGATGAGCTTGGGAGGGTTTGTGGATGCGATGTAAGAGGAA